>DATFJO010000234.1:0-3395 GCA_035269145.1 Tangfeifania sp.
ATATTGTGGATGCCGGATTATTGCATCATGGTTGCTGCTTTATTTCTTTGAATCGCCATTGCAAGCCAGTTTATGAAGAAAATCGCGTACTTCCACGAAGTTCTCCACTTTGTAACCAGCAACTGTTTTTGCCATACCTACTTTAATGGTAACCGCTTCGTCGGGCAGTTCTGAGAAGAGAAATTCGTCGGTCCAGTCGTCGCCAATGGCTACAATGGCATCGGCAGGTTCTGTATGCAGAACTTTCTGGGCTGCGCGACCTTTATTAATCCCACGGTTTTTTATTTCGATGACTTTATTGCCTTCGAGGATTTCAAGATTGAGATTGGAAACCAGGCTGTTTAATTCGTCTTTCAGTTCGATGGCGCGGTTCATCCCCAATTCAGGGTCTGATTTACGGTAGTGCCAAACCAGGCTGTAATTTTTTTCCTCGATAAATGAGCCCGGTGTGCGGTCTACATAAAACTCGAGTGCAGAGTAAATGCTTTCTTTCCAGGTGTCATCCAGAGGCTCAATCATCTGCCATTCGCCGCCTGCAGGTTTAACCCAAACTCCGTGCTCAACAATGAGTGTGTAGTTCCTGTCGCCAAACCATTCTTCGAAAGTTTTTCTGTCGCGCCCGCTAATGAGCACTACCCTGTTTTTAGGATTTGCAGCCAGTTCATCCAGCAGGTTATACAGATCTTTATCAGGTTTTGCATGTTTCGGGTTATCTTCAAATCCGGTAAGTGTTCCGTCGTAATCGAGGAAGAAAACCCTGTTGCTGGATTTGCATACATCTTCGAGCAGGCTCTTTTTTGTGGCTGCTGAAAGTCGTTTCCCTTTATAGAGCTGTTCATTTTGACGTACTTCTTCCATTCCGTTGAGGAAATCGGTGGCCCACTTTTCAACATTGTAACGTTTTAGTCTTTTTTGCAGCACAGTGTTTCGTTCCACCTGTTCTTCGTAAGGCATTTCGATGGCCTTTTTAATATTGGCAGCAATTTGGGCCATGTCGTTCGGGTTGATGATAAGTGCCTCACTCATCTCTTTTGACGCCCCGGCCATTTCACTAAGGATCAGTACTCCGCGTCCGTCGGTTTTGGAAGCGATAAATTCTTTGGCAACCAGGTTCATGCCATCGCGAATTGGTGTGAGCAGTGCTATTTCGCAATAATTGTATAAGTCTACAAGGTTTTCAAATGGCATCGAACGGTAAAAATACCAGATAGGAGTCCGGTTTATCGAAGAGAATTTTCCGTTTATGCGACCCACAATTTCATCCAGCTCGCTTTTCATTTGCTGGTATTGCTCCACGCCAATTCGCGAGGGAACTGCCAGCATCACCAGCGTGACTTTTTCGCGGTATTCCGGATAATTTTCCAGAAAATATTCAAAAGCCATCAGCCGGTTTATCAGTCCTTTGGAGTAATCGAGCCTGTCGATGGAAAGTATGAATTTGGTTTCGGGGTACAACAGGTAATAACGCTCCAGTTCTTTTCTGACATCCGATTTGTCGCGTACCGAGCGTTTCTGCGATTCAAGCGCAGCATTGTTAAATTTGTCGTAGTCGATTCCCATCGGGAAGTTGTCCACTTTCACAATCCGTTTCGGGAGGTTAATTTCGTTGATGTTGATGTCATAACCTAACAACCGGCGTACGGAACTCATAAAGTGCCGTTCGTAATCGAACGTGTGAAATCCCAGCAGGTCGGCTCCCAGCATTCCGTTAATAATTTCCATTCTCCAGGGTAAAATCCGGAAAAGTTCGAATGAGGGGAACGGAATATGAAGAAAAAAACCAATGGTAACATCCGGAAACCGCTCCTTAATCATTTGAGGGAGGAGAAGAAGGTGGTAATCATGAATCCAGATTTTATCGACATCTTCCATATTTTCGGCTATCACATCGGCGAATTTTTGGTTTACCTTTTTATAAGCCTGCCATTGGTCTTCTTCATATTTAACAAATTGATTAAAGTAGTGAAAAAGGGGCCATATAGTTTTGTTGCTGAACCCTTCGTAATAAAGTTCAACTTCTTCGTCAGTCAGATTTACATCAATGCAGTTTTCTTTTTCGAGCAGCCCGGTTACTCTCTTTTCCTGGTTTTTGGGAAGTTGAGTCCGGTCTACTCCCGACCATCCAATCCACTGGCTTTTAAACGATTTGCTAACCGACATCATTCCTGTGGCAAGCCCTCCAACACTTGGAGTTACATTAATATCATCTTCTGAAATTTTAATCTGAACAGGTAATCGGTTTGAAATA
This sequence comes from Tangfeifania sp., assembly GCA_035269145.1. Lineage (GTDB taxonomy): Bacteria > Bacteroidota > Bacteroidia > Bacteroidales > Prolixibacteraceae > Tangfeifania. The sequence continues at coordinate 2,249 of DATFJO010000234.1, forward strand.
ATCAGAAATCGACTCATAAGTTTTTTATATTTGTTTGTTTAAAGTATACGTAAAAGAAACCAAATGTCAAAATAAAAAGTTTAAAGAAACTTCTATAAAGTTATGACAAATCTTGATTACGGAATAATTGGAAATGGAATTAGTGCAGCTTTAATCTCAAAATCAGGGTCATTGGACTGGCTTTGTCTGCCGGTTTTCGATTCAGCTTCGGTTTTTGCAAAAATACTGGATAAAAACCGGGGAGGAAGCTTTGAGATTATTACGGACGAATCGTACAACCATTCTCAAAAATATCTTGCCAAAACCAATATTCTTTTAACTAAGTTTTCTAACGGAACCGACAGCTTTGAAGTTCTCGATTTTATGCCGAGGTACCATTATCATAACGGGAAAGAGCATATCTATTCGCCGCCTGATGTTATCAGGTATGTGAAATGGAAATCCGGGAAACCCCGCTTTCGTGTTAAATATGATCCCAGGCTTGAATATGCTGAAAGGGAAACCATTACCGAAGTAAGGGATGGATTTATTAAAAGTTTTACCAAAAGTGGCGCCTACGATTCGCTATACCTTTATACCGATGTTGAGAAAGAAAAAGTGGTAAACGGCGATGAGATAGAGCTGGAAAATGACATTTTTTTCCTGGTAAGCTACAACCAGAAACTGCTGAAACAATCGATTGACCGTGCTTATCTTAAACTGCAGCGTACCAAAGTTTACTGGCTGAACTGGTCGGAAGATACTCATAAATTCAGTCATTACAACAATGAAATTATACGCAGCGCTCTTGTGCTTAAATTGTTGAGTTACCATAAAACCGGCGCTGTTTTAGCTGCTGCAACCACTTCATTGCCCGAAACTATTGGCGAAATCAGGAACTGGGACTACCGGTTTTGCTGGATGCGTGATGCTTCGATGGTGATTAAAATGATGACACAAATCGGGCACTGGACCAGCGCCGAACGGTTTATGAATTTTATCATCGATGTGGTTTCCGATAAAGACGAAAAGATTCAGATCATGTACGGAATCAATCGCGAGAAAAACCTGCGCGAACGTATTCTTACACATCTTACAGGATACGAAGACAGTTCGCCGGTGCGTATCGGAAACGCAGCATACAAACAAAAACAGCACGATATTTACG
>DATFJO010000235.1:0-9315 GCA_035269145.1 Tangfeifania sp.
AGAATTTCGCCACCAACAGCAGTCCAGGCAAGCCCGGTTACCACGCCGGCAAATTCATTGCCCTGGTATTTTTCTTTTGAATATTCAGTTACTCCCAGGTATTCGCGAACATCATCTTTGGTAAGTTTTTTATTGTAGTTCTCTTCAAAAGCAATCTTCTTAGCCACGCGGCGAATAACCTTTGCCAGTTTTTTATCGAGCTCCCTCACTCCCGATTCACGGGTGTAACCGTCGATAATCAGTTCAATAATATTTTTTGGGAAGGTAACTTCCTTCTTTTTCAGTCCATGATTTTCAAGTTGTTTTGGAATGAGATGTCGTTTGGCAATCTCAATTTTTTCTTCCACAAGGTAACCACTCACTTCTATCATTTCCAGTCTGTCGCGCAGGGGCGGAGCAATGGTACTCAATGTATTTGCCGTAGCAATAAACATCACCTTGGAAAGGTCGTAATCCATTTCCACATAATTATCATGAAATTCGGAATTTTGCTCAGGATCGAGCACCTCAAGCAATGCCGAAGCCGGATCTCCGTGAAAATGTTTGGAAACTTTATCAATCTCGTCGAGAATAAAAACCGGGTTTGATGTTTTTGCCTTTTTAATGTTTTGAATAATGCGGCCAGGCATTGCACCGATATAGGTTTTGCGGTGTCCCCGAATTTCGGACTCATCGCTCAGCCCTCCCAAACTCATCCGTGCATATTTTCTACCGAGCGCACGGGCAACCGATTTCCCCAGCGAAGTTTTACCCACTCCGGGAGGTCCGTATAAACAGAGAATCGGGGCTTTCATATCATTTTTCAACTTAAGCACTGCAAGGTGTTCCAAAATACGTTCTTTTACTTTTTCCAACCCGTAATGATCTTCGTCGAGCACTTTACTGGCATTTCTCAAATCAAAATTATCATCGGTGAACTCATCCCACGGCAGTTCAGCAAGCGTCTGGCAAAATGAAAATTGCACTGAATATTCGCCGGCAGCCGGATTCAACCGATGCAACTTTTCCACCTCTTTATCAAAAAATTTCGCAACATCTTTATTCCATTTCTTATCCTTCGCCTTTTCTTTCAGTTCTTTAATCTCCTGTTCAACCGGATTACCCCCCAGCTCATCCTGTATGGTTTTCATTTGCTGGTTGAGCATAAACTCGCGCTGCTGTTTGTCCATGTCGGTTTTCACCTTTTTCTGGATATCCTGTTTCAACTCCAGCATCTGAACTTCTTTCACCAAAAAACTGATGGCCTGAACGCCCCGTTCTTTCAAACTGTCGATTTCAAGCAAACTTTGCTTGTCTTCCACATTGATATCGGTATTTGAGCAGATAAAATTGATGAGGAATGTTGAATTCTCGATATTTTTCACAGCAAAAGTTGCCTCGGGCGGAACATTGGCTGAAAACTGTGCAATCTTTATCGATAAATCTTTTAATGAACCAACAATTGCATTAAACTCCGAATCGTTGTGTGAAGAAATATCATTCATCGGTTTAATTGAGGCCTTGTAATAAGGTTCTTCAGCAATAAATTCGCTGACCGAAAAGCGCCGCTTCCCCTGTATAATAACAGAAGTAGAGCCATCGGGCATTTCCAGTATTTTCAAAACCTCGGCAACTGTACCAATCTCAAACAATTCATCTTTCTTCGGGTCGTCAATGGTATAATCTTTTTGAGCCAGTGTTCCAAGCAATTTGCTCCCTTCATACACATCACGTATCAGCTTCAGCGATTTCTTCCTGCCAACTGTAATCGGAAGAACAACTCCCGGAAAAAGCACTGTGTTTCGCAAGGGTAAAACCGGCAGCACATCGGGTATATCAATATTTTTTAAATCATCTTCATCTCCGTCGGAAATAATCGGAATAAAATCCGAATCATTGTCCATCATTCCGTTTAGTAAAATATCCTGAAATCCTGTATTTTTTACTTTCGCCATAGTTGTTTTATTAATGTCATTCTGTCTGGAATAATTCATTTAAAAAGTCAGGTTACCATTGGTCAATAGTCGTGCCACTCAGTCCAACGGTTAAAATCGGCCGGATGTTCAGAAAAATTACATATCCGATCGGACATTTTTTCATAAAAAGCCATAAAAAAAGCTCCGAATCTTCGGAGCTTTAATTTCTTCTATCATTATAAGAAAAAACTATTTTTTCTTTTTTTCCATGTGCTTGCCGTAACGGCTCATAAACTTATCAACGCGGCCAGCGGTATCCACAAGTTTCACTTTACCGGTATAAAATGGATGAGACGTGTTTGAAATCTCCAGTTTATAGAGCGGATATTCTGTCCCCTCAACTTCAACCGTTTCTTTTGTCTCTACTGTTGAACGGGTAATAAAAGTGTGGCCGTTCGACATATCTTTAAATGCAACGAGCCTGTAATCGTCCGGATGTATTCCTTTTTTCATTTTTCCTGTTTTTTTAGTTTGAATGGTTGCATTTTCCAGCTACAATCCATTCATCATTCATTTTTAACTTTTTAAAGGCCTGCAAAGATAAATATTGTATTTAGAAATTCAAAAATAAAAACAATTTCCTTTTCGCAATTAATTATTTGATTTCTCCTGTTCCGGTGAAATGATGGGAGCACGCGTAAATGGCTTGTTCCTGTCGAACAGGTAGCGCATGGTGTAATGCGTTTTTGTGCGTTTGCCACCTACTGATTCGTAAAGCGCCACAATTTTGGGGTTGAAATCGCCGGCCCACGAGAGTTCCATTTCGTTGTACCAGGGTTTGCGGTACATTGCCGGGCGCAGGTGCCAGAACATGGCAGCTTCAATTCCCGAGCGCTGAAATCTGGGAACAATTCCGATTATGAGGCTGCGGGTGCGGGTCATGGTTTTTTTCTTTTTCAGCCACCACACTTTGGGAAAATTCCACATCGTAATTTTTCCTTTCAGGTGCGCCAGAATCTGGTTAAAATCAGGCACCATTACAAAAAGCGCAATCGGCTCCCCTTCATGATAGGCAAACCAGATGAATTCTTCCTCAATCAGAAACTTTGCATTATTCAGAAAATCTTTTAAATCATCTTTGTCAATGGGCTTGAAATGTTCGTGGTAACGCCATGCATTGTCGTAAACCGCAGCAAAATCATCGATAAATTTTCCACTCTCCTTCCACGAAAAATGTTTGAAACTGAATTGCGGTTTTTTAGCTACCCATTCAGCCACCTTCCAAAAACGGTCGGGCAGTTCGGGCAGTGTGGTATCGAGGTGGTAGCTGAATTGTTTGAAATAGATTTTAAAACCGTAGTTTTCAAACAGCTCAACATAGTATTTCGGATTGTAGGGCATTCCGAATCCCTGCGGCAAGAAACCATCGGCCAGCAGTCCCCAGTTCATGTAGTTTTCGCCAAAATTCACCGGCCCGTCCATGGCTTCCATGCCTTTGTTTTTCAGCCAGTCGCGGGCAGCATTAAAAAGCATATCGGCAGCCAGTTGATTGTTGATGCATTCAAAAAATCCACACCCGCCGGTGGGCTGCTCAAAAATTTTTGCTTTATCCAGATTGTAAAAAGCACCAATCCTCCCAACCGGTTTATTCTCGTCATTCATCAGTACCCAGCGAATGGCCTCGCCGTTTTTAAAGGAGGGATTTTTTTCGGGATCGAAAACGGATTCTACCATCCCTTCCAACGGACACGCCCAGTTAGGATCTCCGGCATAAATCAGGTGCGGAACTTTATGGAAAATTTTCCTTGATTTTTTATCGGTTACTTCAATTAATTGCATCGTATTCTTTTATTGCCAACCCTTGTTGGCGTAATTTTGCAAATGTAATGGATGATTAATTAATAACAGGTCCTCTTACGGATTTTATCTGCAACTTTGTAAATTCCTTCAACCTATCTTTTCCGGCAATGCGAATGATTTCCCTGCTATTTCTGTTAATGATGCTAAAACAACAACCAAAAATAATATATTGAAGAAAAAAATAAAGCTCTTTTTTGACATTTACCCACCTGAATCATTCAACGACTGTTTTCCAAGCTATTTTCACACTGCATGTTAAATAGTTACAAATCATTTTCCTATATAAATACAAAAGAATCTGAGATATTTTTGAACGATATTATTCCCGTTTTGTTGACTTGTATTGTAATTAATCATAAATTGTATTAAAATTAAATACTAAAAAACAATTACATTATGAAACGTATTTTACCTATTATTTTCGCATTATTTTTTGCAATTTCAACAAACGCCCAAAATACTTTTAATGAAGGTGATAATGTTCTGAACCTCGGCCTGGGGATTGGAAGCACCCTGTATACAGGAGCTTACTATTCCAGCAATATTCCCCCGATTTCGGCATCCTACGAAGTTGGCATCAAGGATGAACTGTTCGATGAAAACAGTTCACTCGGCATAGGAGGATATTTGGGATACAGCAGCTCAAATTATCGTTTTTCCGGTAGCAGCAGCGGATTCAGCAACTTTATTTTAGGGGCGCGCGGATCGCTTCATTATCAGTTTATTGACCAGTTCGACACTTACGCCGGACTAATGCTGGGGTACCGTATTGTTAGCTGGCAAAACGATGGGTTCGGTTCGGCAGCAAGCAGTGGTTTTACTTCTGCATTTTATGTAGGCGGCCGGTATTATTTTACCGAATCTTTTGCAGGAATGATGGAACTGGGTTATGGTATTGCATACCTGAATATTGGTGTCGCATTAAAATTCTAATCCAGAAAAATATTAGATAAAGAAGAAAGGGCTTTTCAATACTGAGAAGCCCTTTCTTTAATATTAAAATTCAGCTTACTTCAATTTTTTAACCGGGCATTCTTCCGATTTACTCTCCCCATTTCCACTTATTTCCCAGGTATTCCCGGAATTCAGCAATTCGTCCATCGATTTTACTTTCCGGGTTTGCTGAACTTCTTCAATCTGACGTTCCATTTCAACATCATAAACCGGAGCAGCCACGCTGCGGATTACACCAAAAGCCACCGGAAAATCGGGCAATGCCATATTAATTAACGACAAGTGAAGGTATGGATCTGCATCGTGCGCATCGTGTACAAGTATATCGTCTTCGGTGATGTCGTTCTCTCCAATTTTAGCAACTTTCAGCCGGCCCTTTTCCATTATCAGGCCTTTTTCATTTTCTGCCCCGAACAGCATTGGCTTTCCGTGCTCCAGAATTAACTGGCGATCGGCACGATGCTCAGGGTCTGTCACTGCCTGGTGAACCCCATTGTTGTATATTACACAATTTTGTAACACCTCGACTACCGATGTTCCCTTGTGCCCGGCCGCCTGCTGAAATATTGACTGGCTCAGTTTCAGGTTGCCGTCGATGGTTCGGGCATAAAAAGTGCCGCGGGCACCTATAACAAGCTGACCGGGGACAAACGGATCCTCAATGGTTCCGAATGGTGAAGTTTTACTTCTAAATCCACGATCGGATGTTGGCGAATATTGGCCTTTGGTCAATCCATAAATCTGATTGTTAAAAAGAACAATGTTCAAATCGATGTTCCTGCGGATAGTATGAATAAAATGGTTTCCACCAATTGCCATTGCATCGCCGTCGCCTGTCATTACCCAAACACTCAGTTCGGGGTTGGCCAGTTTTACCCCTGAAGCTACTGCGGCGGCTCTTCCGTGAATGGTGTGAAAACCAAAAGTATTCATGTAATACGGAAAACGCGAAGAGCAACCGATTCCGGAAATAACGGCAAATTTTTCTTTTGGTACTCCCATTCCTGCCATGGTTCGCTGAACTGCATTCATAATGGCATAATCGCCGCACCCGGGGCACCAGCGCACTTCATTCTCGCTTTTAAAATCTTTAACTGTATATTTTAGTTCGGTCATGGTTATTCCTCCAGTAATTTGTTAATTCCGTCTTTCAATTCAGCAACAGTAAAAGGCAGCCCTTTTACTTTATTAATTTGCCTGTATTCAAATCCAGGTATTCTATCGCGCAGGTAGCTGGCAAACTGTCCGAGGTTCAGCTCGCACACAATTATTTTTTTGAATTTGCTGAAAACTTCTTTGGTATTTTCAGGAAGCGGTTTAATGTAATTGAACTGCGCAAGGCTCACATCTTTTCCTTCCTGCCGAAGTTCTCTGACAGCACTAATCATGTGTCCGTAAGTTCCACCCCATCCAACAACCAGCACTTCTCCTTCTTCATCGCCACAAACTTCCAAATCGGGAATAAGGTCGATTACCCGCTGTACTTTTTCTTCCCTGATTTCGGTATTTATCTGATGATTTTCAGGATCGTGCGAAACAGTTCCGGTTTCATTCTTTTCCAACCCGCCAATCCGGTGTTCGAAACCTTTCATTCCGGGATAAGCCCAGTCCCGAACCAGGTATTTTTCATCTCTTTTGTAAGCCTGAAAACTGTCGGGATTCTTTGCAAGCCGTGGAGTAATTGACGGTAATTCCGCCATTTTCGGAATTTTCCATGGTTCGCTGCCATTTCCCAAAAAGCCATCAGTAAGCAAAATTACGGGCACCATTCGCTCCAGTGCAATTTTGGCTGCCTTGTAGGCATAAAAGAAACAATCCGAAGGTGTGGTTGCCGCCAGTACCACAACCGGACTTTCGCCGTTACGGCCGTACAAAGCCTGCAACAGGTCCGATTGCTCTGTTTTGGTTGGCAGCCCGGTTGACGGGCCTCCACGCTGCACATTTACAATTACCAGCGGAAGTTCGGCCATAACTGCCAAACCAATGGCTTCCGATTTTAAAGCAAGCCCGGGACCGGAAGTTGTTGTAACTGCCAGGTCGCCTGCAAATGCAGCTCCGATTGCAGAAGTGATTCCCGCTATTTCATCTTCAGCCTGGTAGGTTTTCACACCCAGGTCTTTTCTTTCTGAAAGTGCAGAAAGAATATCGGTAGCCGGTGTAATCGGATAGGATCCCAGAAAAAGTTCCAGCCCTGATTTTTCGGCGGCAGCCAAAAGTCCCCAGGCAGTAGCATGGTTACCATTGACATTCCGGTAAGTTCCGTTTTCGATATTGGCCGGATAAACCAGGTAACTGGGAGTCATGTGCTGCATGTTCAACCCGTAGTTGTAGCCGTCGTGCAGCACTTTAATGTTTGAATCGACGACAAGCGGTTTTTTGGCAAATTTATTTTTTAAAAATTCTTCCACATAATCGAGTGGCCGGTTAAACATCCAGCAAACCAAACCAAGTGCAAACATATTTTTGCTCCTGACAACACTTTTGTTATCGAGGCCGAAATCTTTCAATCCTTCACGTGTCAGGCTGGTAATTGGCACTGCAATTTTGAAATAATCCTCTAAGTTGGTTTCGGCAAACGGATCGTCTGTTTCAAAATTGGCCTTTTTAAGGTTCTTTTCCGTGAAGGAGTCGGAATCATAAATTATGGTTCCGCCGGGCTTCATAAATTTGGCATTTGCCTTAATTGCAGCGGGATTCATAGCCACCAGAACATGGGCATAATCTCCTGGGGTAGTTATCTGTTTTTCACCAAATTGCACCTGAAATCCCGAAACTCCTCCAACCGTTCCCTGCGGGGCACGGATTTCGGAAGGATAATCGGGAAAAGTGGAGATGTCGTTTCCCAAAAATGCTGTTGCGTCTGAAAACAGCGTTCCGGTAAGCTGCATTCCATCTCCTGAATCTCCTGAAAACCGGATGGCAACTTCTTCCAGCTTAATCACTTTTGCATCCTTCATTTAATTTCAAATTTTTGATTATAATTTTCAATCTAAAAGAAAATCGACCCTAAAACTAACAATCTTTAATTCCAGAACCGGTTTCATATTTTACCCCTTAACATTGAAAAAACAAAAATAACCATTATTTAACAAGTTAAGAATGACACATCCAATTATTTAAAGGTTTTAATATATTTGGAATCAATTTAAATTTCGGAAGTAAAATGGCACTCATAAAAACACTCAATAGTAAAACCCCGGTAACCGGAAAAAATTGTTTTCTGGCAGAAACAGCAACGCTGATTGGCAATGTTGAGCTGGGTGATAACTGCAGCATCTGGTTCAATGCAGTGCTTCGCGGAGACGTTCATTATATCAGAGTAGGAAACAATACCAACATCCAGGACAATGCTGTAGTACACGCCACTTACCAAAAGTCGCCCACCAATATTGGCAACAACGTAACAATTGCCCATGGCGCCATTATTCATGGTTGCACACTTAAAGACAATGTGATGATTGGTATGAATTCAGTGATTCTGGACGATGCGGTTGTGGAGAGCGATTCGATTATTGCCGCCGGTTCGGTGGTTACAAAAGGAACTGTTGTGGAATCGGGAAGCGTGTACGCTGGTATTCCGGCAAAAAAAATAAAAGAAATCAGCCCCGATTTACTGGAAGGAGAAATCCAACGAATTGCAAACGCCTACGGAATGTATGCAGGCTGGTATAAATAAAATTCCCGCAATCAACTCTTTTGAAATAAAAACTAAAATCGATGTTTTCTTTTAAAATAAATTAAGAACTTTGCGAATCAATCATTTTCTTTTATCAAAAAGATTTCTTTCTTTCGTAAAACAAAAACTAAATAACGAATCAATAAAAATCAAAAAAACATGAAACCCACATTACTTATACTTGCAGCCGGAATGGGAAGCCGTTTTGGCGGACTGAAACAGGTTGAACCGGTTGGGCCGAACGGAGAAGCAATTATCGATTATTCAATATTTGATGCTATACGCGCCGGATTTGGTAAAGTTGTATTTGTGATCCGCGAAAGTTTTGCCGATGCATTTCAGGAAAAATTTGGTGATAAACTGGCAGGAAAAATTGAGGTGGAGTATGTGTTCCAGGAACTCGACAACCTGCCCGAAGGTTTTTCGCTGCCCGAAGGCCGCGAGAAACCATGGGGAACCGCTCATGCAATTCTTGTTGCCCGGGATGTAATTAATGAGCCGTTTTGCGCATTGAATGCCGATGATTTTTACGGTTTTAATGCCTATAAAGTAATGGCCGACTTTTTAAAAGAATCCGCAAATCCGAATGAATATTCGATGGTGGGCTATAAACTTAACAACACACTTTCCGATTTTGGCTCGGTTTCGCGAGGCATTTGCCAGGTGAACAAAAATGACGAACTGGAATCGATTGTGGAAACAAAAAAAATATTTAAAAAAGGAGATAAAATCATTTCGGAAGAGCCTGATGGAAGTGAGAAGGAACTTACCGGCAACGAAACAGTTTCAATGAATATATGGGGATTTAAAACATCCATCTTCCCTGTTCTCGAAGAAAAATTCACCCAATTTCTGAGAACTGAAATCGATAAACCAAAATCGGAAATGTACATTCCATCGGTTGTTTTTGAAATGATTGACGAAGGAAAA
>DATFJO010000236.1:0-9821 GCA_035269145.1 Tangfeifania sp.
TTGCAAAAGGCAACTTTACTACTGCGCCCGTTTCCGGGGAAAAGGATATATTCAGACTGGCCTTCGGTTCATGCTTTCATAAAATCGGGCTGCACAATCCGAACCTGATCCATCAGATTCTGAAAAGAGAGCCGCGCGCAATGATGCTTGTGGGCGATATTGCAGTGGATGACAGGGAAGATCGGATCAACATGCACCGGTCGGACTACCTTCTTAGGGATTTGTCGAAAGCCTGGAGCGACTTGGCGGCGAATGTGCCTTTATACACATCGTGGGACGATCACGATTACTTTAATAATGATCTTGGGGGAATTCCCAAAGGATTCACTGCCCCAGACCGTGAGGCAGTTAGAAAAGTTTGGCAGGAGAACTGGAACAATCCGGAAAACACAAATCCGGGAATATATTTCAGCACGCGCATTGGGCCTGTAGAAGTAATAATGCCTGATACCCGGTCGCTGCGCGAAAACAAGCGGAGAGGAGAATATGGTGCTTATCTGGGAGCAGAACAACTAAACTGGTTAAAAGAAACCCTTAAAAACTCAGAAGCTCCGTTCAAAGTCATTTCCAGCGGAACAATGTGGAGCGATTACATAACTCCCGGAAAAGATTCATGGGGCACGTGGGATAAGGAAGGACGTGAAGAGCTGTTCCGTTTTATCGGGGCTGAAAATATTTCAGGGGTGCTGCTGGTAAGCGGCGATCGCCATGGCACACGTGGCTTTACCATTCCCCGGCCGTCGGGATTTTCATTTTATGAGTTTCAGGTAGCTTCGCTGGGCGGTGTACCGGGGCCTCCTGCAATGGCAAAGGACACGTCGTCACAACTTTTTGGCTATCACGGAACAGACAAAATTGCTTTTGGTGAATTTACTTTTGATACTGCAGGAGATAAGCCCTCGGTTATATTCAGACTGATTGATGAACATGGCAATATACTGGAGGAACATAACCTGGCATACCACAAGTTGACACCTGCCGAAAAATGAAAAGATTGGTCCGAAGTAAAATGAATAAGCAAGATATTCAAAATGAATAGTAAAATAAAAATTCTGTTGTTGGCTTTGAGCTTCACTGCGGTGATGAGTGGCGGATGTGAAAAACAAAAATCCCCGCCAAACATTATTTTCATTCTAACCGATGATATGGGGCGTTCCCAACTAAGTTGCTACGGAAGCAACTACTACCAAACACCCCACATCGATAACCTGGCCAGCGAAGGAGTGCGTTTTACCCATGCGTATGCAGCCGCGGCGGTTTGCTCGCCAACCCGGGCCAGTATCATGACCGGGAAAACCCCCGCGCGGTTGCACCTGACCGATTTTATTGCCGGAAATAACCGGGATGATTTTCCGCTCAGTCAGCCTGAATGGCAAAAATTCCTGCCCCTCGAAGAAGTTACTTTTGCTGAATTACTAAAAGAGAATGGCTACAATACCGCACATTTCGGCAAATGGCATTTAAGCCCGGAAAAAATGCCGCCGGAAAGTTTGCCTTACAATCCGGATAAACAAGGTTTCGACGAGCATTTTGTTACCTACAAACCTTCGGGAAACATGGCCCAGCCCTGGCAGGATGCCGAAGTGGATGCGCACAATGTGGACACCATTACCAGCCTTTCGCTCGATTTTATGGAACGAAATACGAAAATCCCGTTTTTCCTTTTTGTTTCCCACAACACCATTCACGATCCATTGAAAGAGAGGGCTGAAACCATACGGAAATACGAGGAGATGGAAGCCACGGAGGAAGCGGAGAACCACCCGGTAATTGCGGCCATGATTGAACGGTTAGATAACAGTTGCGGTAAAATATTCAACAAAGTGAGCGAACTGGGTCTGGAGGACAACACCGTTGTAATATTTTATGCTGATAACGGAGGAAAACGCTCTTATGCTGCCCAAACTCCTTTCAGGGCAGGTAAAGGCTGGCTGTACGAAGGAGGCATCAGGGAACCATTAATAGTTAAATGGAAAGATGTGATCAAACCCGGAACCGTTTCCGAATCGATGGTGAGTTCCATCGACTTTTATCCTACATTTCTTGAAATGGCAGAAGTTGAATGGACTGTTCCCGAAAATATGGACGGGAAAAGCATTGTTCCGGCATTGAAAAATCCGGCTGCCGAAATTCATCAAACACTTTACTGGCATTATCCGCATTACCACGGAGGCTCGGGAATGGTCCCGGCAGGAGCAGTACGAAACGGTAACTGGAAACTCATTGAATGGTACGAAAAAAGCCTGTTGGGAGAACAGAAAGCTGCTTATGAATTGTACAATCTAAAAACAGATGAAGGAGAAACAACCAATCTAACCGACAGCCTGCAAACGAAAACAATGGAATTGGCCGGCAAACTTGAAAACTGGCGGAAAGAGGTAAATGCTCAAATGCCGGTTCCAAACAATAAAATAAAATAACATTATGAAACTTAACAATCCAAAATTATTCTGTCTTTTCCTGTTTGGTTTAATGGCATTTTCTGCCGGAAGTAAAGAGAAAAGCAACCCAAATTTTGATACTGCTGTTCAACCCAATATCATTGTCATTATCCCCGATGATCTGGGATGGTCTGACGTTGGATACCACGGATCGGAAGTAAAAACACCCAATATCGACAAACTGGCAGAATCAGGCATCCGGCTGGAACAACATTACGTTATGCCCACCTGCACACCGACACGGGTAAGCCTGATGACAGGAAAGTATCCCAGTCGTTACGGAATAACCGGTCCCGATTACGGGGAAGTAATTGACCTCGGCGATCCGACACTGGCCTCCATTCTAAGCGATAACGGTTATTTTACGGCCATCGCCGGAAAATGGCACATGGGTTCACCGCCCTACACGCCTTTAAAGTATGGTTTTCAGTCATCTTACGGGTATTTCGACGGCCAGATTGATCCATATACACACGAATACAAAACCGAAACCAACCTGACCGAAAGGAGATCGTGGCACCGGAACGATGAATACTTCGATGAAGAAGGCCATGTAACCGATCTACTTACTAACGAGGCGATACGGATAATTGAAGAAGACCGGGAAGAACCGTTTTTTCTCTACCTCGCTCACCATGTTCCGCATTATCCATTGGATGAACCCGATGAGTGGATGTCGCTTTACGATGGTTTGTCCCTGCATCCCTCGCGCAAATTGTTTGCAGCCAGCGTCACCCACATGGATGACGGCATCGGGAAAATTATCGATGCACTGGAGCGAACCGGTAAGCGCGAAAATACACTGATATTGTTTCTGAGTGATAACGGAGGGCAGCATAGCTGGCACAGCAATACCGAATACCGCGGAAACTATGCCGGCAAGCCGCATTCGGTGCTTGGCAACAACTACCCGCTGCGGGGATGGAAAGGCGATTTGTACGAAGGGGGAATCCGGGTGCCTGCCATTGCCAACTGGCCCGGAAAACTGGAACCGGGAAAGGCTGATTTCCCCATACACATGTCGGACTGGCTGCCAACACTCAGCCATTTAATTGGTATTGAAAAAGATGCGGAAGACCTTAACTTAGATGGAAAAAACATCTGGCCTTTTTTAACCGGAGAAGGAAAAACGGCGAAGGAACGTTCCATTTACTGGAAAACACGGCAGGCTTTTGCAGTGCGCGAAGGCAACTGGAAATTATTGGTTCACCGGAATACAAACAAATTAGAATTGTATAATTTGGAAAATGATTTCAGGGAAAAAAGCGATATTAGCAAATCGAATCCTGAAAAAGTGAAATACCTTTTGGAATTACTCGAAAAAATTAAAAATGACGACCGATAAAAATTAAACGCTCAATTTATTATGAAACGAGCATGTAAAACATTTGCACCCAAGATGATGATTAACCCCGAATTTTCGGGGCATGCGAGCCCGCCTGACCAGCACGTCGGGCGAGTTCCATATTATACCTTTGAAAACAAACAATTTTAATAATATGAAACTACTGCTTTTTGCTTCACTTGCATTTATCTCCCTTCAGTTTATGGGTTGTTCCGGCGAAAAAACGGAACAAACCGTTCGTCCCAATATCCTGTTTGCCATCAGCGATGATCAGTCATTTGCACACACCGGCTTTGCAGGTGCTGAATTTATAGAAACTCCGGCTTTCGACCGCGTAGCGCGCGAAGGTGTTTATTTTACAAATTGCATGGCCGGCTCGCCCGGCTGCGCCCCATCGCGCAGTGCACTGGTTACAGGGCGGCATCACTGGCAAAACGAGCAATCGGGCCAACATGCCTCTTCGTGGCTGAAAAAATACGTCCCGTTTATCGATCTGCTCGATGCCAACGGCTATGTAACCGGAAGAACAGGGAAAGGCGTTTCGCCCTTTCAGTATGCTGAAAATGAAAATGATTCGCTCTGGCGGAAAACTGATGCAGCAGGAATCGAACACAGCTACATTCAGTACGACGAAGGTTCAGCCACAGACGAACGGACTGCCGGAGGTATTCGTAACCTGAACTATTTTGCCAATTTCAAGTATTTCATGGAGAATGTCAGGGAGGATAAACCTTTTTTCTTCTGGTATGGAGCCAGCGAACCTCACCGCGCTTTTGAGCAGGATTCATGGAAAAGAAACAATAAAAATCCGGATGATGCTGAAGTTCCCGGTTTTTTCCCCGACCATGAAATTGTAAGGGGCGATATTCTGGATTATGCAGTTGAAATCGAGTGGTTCGACCTGCATTTGCAACGGATGCTGGAATACCTTGAAAAAACAGGCGAACTGGAAAATACCATTGTTATGGTGACTTCCGATAATGGCATGGCTTTTCCAAGGGCAAAGGCCAATGCTTATGAATACGGGATTCATGTTCCGTTTGCCGTGCGTTATCCAAAAGAATTCCCTGGAGGAAGAAAAGTGGATGATTTGGTGGGCTTTGCCGATTTGGCTCCAACTATTCTGAAAATAACCGAAACAAGTGCAGATGGAATGCTGCCCGTATCAGGGAAAAGTATGCTGAATATTCTGAAATCAAAAAATGAAGGTGTTGTGGATGAATCGAAGAAATATGCTTTTTCAGGCCGCGAGCGCCACTCTTCGTCGCGTTACAAGAATTGGGGCTACCCGCAGCGGGCCATTCGCAGTCGTGACTATTTATTCATCTGGAACATGAAACCCGACCGCTGGCCTGCCGGGGCGCCGCAACGCATAAAACCCGGAACTGAAAACGAATTGCTTCCAATGTATGGAATCGATGAAAACGGCGAGCACCACTCTGCGTGGGCATTTACCGACATCGATGCTGCTCCCACCAAATCGTTCATCATCGAAAACCGGCAGGACGAAACTGTCCGTCCGTATTTCGAGCTGGCACACGCCAAACGACCTGAATACGAACTGTACGACATAAAAAACGACCCGTATAACCTGAATAACCTGGCCGGCAATCCTGAGTTTGCAGCAGTGGAACAGGAACTGAATCAGGCATTAATGGCTGAACTGAAAAAATCGGAAGACCCGCGTGTTGTTGGGCCGGACAAGGAAATTTTTGATTCATACATCCGCTACAAGGGGCCCATGCGGGAGTTTCCGAAGCCTGATTGAATGATATTTTCGATACGCAAAAAACATATAAATTAGTCAAAACCGAAAAAATGAAAACCAGACTGTTCTTTATCTTGCTTACCCTCTTTACAGCAAGTCTCTCATTGCCCCCATGTGCAGCACAGGAAAACCCCAACATCGTAATCATTTTTGCCGATGACATGGGCTATGGCGATGTAAGTGCATTGAATCCCCTGGCTCGGACGCAAACACCAGCTATCGACAAACTTATTGGCAAAGGAATTACATTTACCGAAGCCCACGCCAGTGCATCGGTTTGTACGCCGTCGCGTTACGGATTGATGACCGGCAGGTACGCTTTCCGCTCGCAACGTGCAGCCCGCGGAATCGGAGGATTTACCGGCCCGGTAATTGAGAGGGACAGAAAAACCCTGGCATCTTTGCTAAAAAAGAGCGGGTACACTACCGCCTGCATCGGCAAGTGGCACCTCGGTGTCGGCTGGCAAACCAAAGACGGAAATGAGCCGCAGTTCAATGCAAAAACCGGATACTCCAATGTCGATTTCAGCAAAAAAATAACCGGCGGTCCCAACGATTACGGGTTCGATTACTCGTTTATTCATCCCGCTTCACTCGATATTCCGCCCTACCTGTTTCTGCGGAACCATGAAGCCGTGGATGCGGACATGATCTTAACTACCGACCACTACCCTGCCCGACTGGAAAACACCGAATTTGCATGGGATAAAAAACACAGCAACGATGAGGCGGTTTACTGGGAGAAAGGCGTGTGGTGGCGGCAGGGCGAAATGTCGCGTTCGTTCAGGGTGGAAGATTGCCATACGGAAATTGTTAACGAAGGCGTGGCATTTATCGAAAAACAAGCCGGAAAAAACCCGTTTTTCCTCTACCTGCCGTTAACCGGTCCGCACACTCCCTGGATGCCCACCGGGGAATTCAAAGGAAAATCGTCGGTTGGACTTTACGGCGATTTTGTATTCAACATCGACGATGCGGTGAAACAAATTGAGCAGGCGCTGATTCGCAAAGGAATCGAAGAAAATACAATGATTGTTTTTTCAAGCGATAACGGCGGTTACTGGCCGCAGGAGGAAATTGAACTTTTTGCCCACGACTCCAACCGGGGCAGGAAAGGACAAAAAGGAGACGTATGGGATGGCGGTCACCGGGTTCCGCTGATTATTTCGTGGCCGGCAAAGATAAAACAACCTGCAACTTATGAACATCTCGTCAGCCTCACCGATTTTTTTGCCACCTTTTGCGACCTCACCGCACAACAACCGGAAGCAAAACAGGGCGAAGACAGTTTCAGCTTTTGGCAGGTACTGAATGGTGAGACAGAAAAAAAGGTTCGCGAATCGATGGTCCACCATTCTTCGGGTGGATATTATGGCATCCGTTTGGGCAACTGGAAATTCATTGACGGACTTGGCTCAGGCGGTTTTTCGCATCCTTCAAAACTTATGCCGGAAGAAAAAGGCCCGAAAGGTCAGTTGTACAATCTGAATGAAGATGGTATAGAAAGCACCAACCTGTTTTTTCAAAATCCTGAAAAAGTGGCTGAATTATCTTCACTTATGGACGAAATAATAAAAAACGGGCACCGTCCGTTTAAAAAATAAGTATCAATGATAATTACGAAAAAACAGTTGTTTCGCTGGATAATGTTTCATTGGGAATCCGAAACGGAATCAGGCATATTCCGGCCTGGCAAACGCAATATTTTAAATAATTATACGCATTCACAAGTAATAAATTTATTACCTTTGTTCTGTGAAGTTTGATGAACTATTTAGAATATTGAAAAATGACGGTTGGTTTGAAATCAGGCAACGGGGTAGCCATAAGATAATGCAACATCCAACAAAACAGGGGCAGTTAACAGTTCCGTATCATGCAGGAAAAGAAGTTAAAAAAGGATTGTTATCTGCAATCTTAAAGCAGTCCAAAATTAAAACAACAAAAAGATGAGAAAACCAAAAATAAAAGTAAAAATTATTAAAGAAAATACCGGATACAGTGCATATAGCCAATTGGGTAAAAATTTGATTGCCACCCAGGGAGAAACATTTGAAGAACTTAAAAAAATGATTGTCGAAGCAGTCAATTTAGCATTTGAAGATAAGTCTCTTGTTTATAAAGAAGATGATCTGCAATTTGAATTTGAACTGGAAAGTTTCTTTGATTTTTATAGAGTTATTAATGCAAAAGCCCTTTCTGAACGTATTGGAATGAATCAAAGTCTTCTTTCGCAATACATAAAAGGAATAAAAAAACCATCCGCATCCCAAACCAAACGTATTCTGAATGGAGTTCAGCAAATTGGCAGGGAATTATCTGAAGTGCGGTTTTTATTATAAATCAATCTATCATGAACAAAACCAGTAAAACCATTCTTGCCCTCACATTGCTAATGTTGACAGTTTCAGTTTTTTCTTCAGCACAGGAAAATCCACCGCCAAATGTGATTCTCATCATTACCGACGATCAGGGCTACGGCGATTTGGGGGTCACCGGAAACCCGCACGTAAAAACACCGGTACTCGATAATTTTGCGAAGGAAAGCATCCGGTTTAACCGTTTTTATGTATCGCCGGTGTGTGCGCCCACTCGCGCCAGCTTAATGACCGGCAGGTTTTCCCTGCGCACAGGCGTTCGCGACACCTACAACGGAGGCGCCATTATGGCAACCGAAGAAGTTACCATTGCTGAAATGTTAAAACAGGCCGGTTACAAAACCGGAATCTTTGGGAAATGGCACCTCGGCGATAACTATCCGTCGCGGCCCGGCGACCAGGGTTTTGACGAGTCGCTGATTCACCTTTCCGGCGGCATGGGCCAGCCGGGCGATTTTACTACATTTTTTCAGCGCGACAGCAGTTATTTCGATCCGGTGCTTTGGTACAATGGCGAACAAAAAGCTTATGACGGATACTGCTCCAATATTTTTGCTGATGAAGCAGTTGCTTTCATCGAAAAAAATCATAAAAACCCGTTTTTCTGTTACCTTTCGTTTAATGCGCCGCACACACCATTGCAGGTTCCTGAGGAGTATTATAAGATGTATAAAGACATTGATCCGGCAACCGGTTTTGAAAACGACGACAGGCCTTTCCCGCAAATGAGCGAAAAAAACAAGGAAGATGCACGAAAAGTGTATGCTATGGTTTCCAACATCGACGACAATGTGGGAAAACTCATGGAAAAACTGAAAAAACTGGAAATTGCAGACAACACACTGATTATTTTTATGACCGACAATGGGCCACAGCAGCCGCGCTATGTAGCAGGAATGAGAGGCCGGAAAGGAAGTGTTTACAGAGGAGGAGTGCGTGTGCCTTTCTTTTTCAGATTACCAGCGATGTTTGAAGGAAACCGCGACATTGAAACGACAATCGCCCACATCGACATTCTTCCCACACTTGCAGAATTGTGCAACACCCGCATACCAGTAGGACGCACCATTGACGGAAACAGTTTTCTTCCCCTTCTGAAAGGTGAAAAACAGGAAATATTTGAAACCCGGTCGCTTTTTTTCTACTGGACACGCCGCTATCCTGAACTTTACCAAAATATTGCCCTGCAAAAAGGCCCTTACAAACTGGTGGGAAATACAAATTACAACGCCGGTACAAACGAGTTTGAACTTTACAACATCAGAACGGATGAGTTTGAACTGAATAATATTTTATCAGAAAACAAAACACTGGCTTCAGAAATGAAAACCGAACTCAATGAAATGATTCATGAAATTTCCGCTTCCCCGCACCTGCAAAACCCGCCGCAGATTATTATCGGGAGCAAACACGAAAATCCGGTTTACCTGAACCGAAACGATGCCGGTGGTGCACGCGGAATCTGGACACAGGAAGAAGTTTTTGGATTATGGAGGGTGAAAATTCAGGAAGGAACATACAACATCCGGTTTAAATTTATTCAGCCACTGAAATCTGCCGGCACAATGATGCTGGAAACAAATTCATTGATTTACAGGCAGGAAAACAAGGATGCTTCCACGGATATGATTGAAATGAAAAACGTTCATTTTTCAGAAATGGAATGCGATTTCATTCCACAGTATGAAGCAGGTGGAAAAAGAATTTTTCCGCTGTGGGTAGAACTGGAAAAAATACATTGAAACATTACATGCATTTTACCAAAAGATATTCAACTTTCAACCCTTTCCAGTAAAAAAATACACATTTAAATTGTTAGATTATGACAAATAATGAACCGAATCGAATAATAATAAAAAAGAGTACAATGAAACACCTGAAAATCAAAG
>DATFJO010000237.1:0-5311 GCA_035269145.1 Tangfeifania sp.
ACTCTTCTCCCACTGGTGTTGACGACCGGATTTACATTGCTGCCGAAAATGTGGTGATGGTTGTGAAAGCGGGAGAAACTTTTGAAGTTATAGCTTCAAACGAATTAAATGACAATTTTCACGCATCGCCGGTAATTGTGGGCAACGATCTTATTTTACGCGGATTTGGTTCACTTTACTGTTTTTCTGAACAATAATGAGTGAAAATTGATTTACGAAGGTAAAAAAGCTCCGGGAGAAAAATGTTTTTTCTCCTTTGGGGCTTGTCCTTTCGGGGCTTGTCCCTTTGGAACTTGCTCAAAATATTTCCGAAACAATGAAAACCGTTGCGATTTCGACTGGCTTCTTTTCTGCCGCAGGTATTCAAACCTTAGCGGTGAATGTTTTTCCATTTCAGCAAGAAATTCTTCGGGGTAATAATCCGGGTTTATGCCAACCGATTCAATAATCATCATCTCGATGCTGCGGTTCATGAGCCGCAACATCACTTCGATGTCCGGACCTTCAAAACAACGCATTTCTTCCATTACCGTTCGCCCAAAATGGATGGTTTTGTTGACAAATTCTCCCAGCGAAGTATTTTTATCGCGACATGAAAACAGTGTTTTTGTTTGCCCTTCGGTATCTTCTTTTACATCCTGAATATCGTCGAGCAACTGCAAATAAACCCCATAGCCAAACAGCGCCCGTTCCTGTTCGTAAGTCAACCGGCCGGCAATTAGGTAACCATCTGCCAACACCGAAGCGCCGCCTTTTTCAAAACAGATTTCCCGGATTACAGCATCGCCCAAACCGTTGCATTTAATAAGTTCGAGGCTGCGGGTTTGCCCGTTTTGAATGGCGTATAAACTTTCATAAACTTTGGGAAATTCCTGGCGGTTGTATTGCATTTCAAACATCCCAACCAGTTTAAATAGCTGCTCCTCGGTAAAACTGGCAGGAATTACCAGTTCTCCATGTAACCGTTTGTTAAACCTTTTGCTGAAAGCTTTTTTCTCTGCATCAGAAACCGATGAATCATCCAGGAAATTATCGCTGTACGGATAAATCATGCTGTACCCAAAAATTGAAGGTGTAATTTCAACAGGAACGCCCATCATTAACTGGAGCCCGTTCATTATCCAAACATTGCGCATTCCCTGGTAAATATTTTCAGGCGACAGTTCCGGAGCGAATTCACGCGCCCGGTAGAAAAAATCTTTTGAAACATTTTTAAAATCCTCTGCAAGAATGATCTCAAGCTGGTCTTCTTCAAAATCAAAAACCGTTTGAAGAAATGCCTTAAAATGCGGAAAAAACGATTGCCCCGGATCTTCCTTCCGAAGCGAACGTACATTTTTTTTCGATTTCAAAGCATTGAGCTTTTCCTGGAAACGTTGAAAATTATCCTCCCGGATTTGTTGTTCACCACAAGTGTATTCTTGTTTGAAAACCGGCAGCGTTTCCGGGCTTTTTTCCCAGATATTTACGGCATGATCGATAAAAGAAGATACAGCTAACATAAGTTTCATAATTTGAAAGATAAAGATAGCTATCTGTCAATTACGAGTTTTATTTTTTAGATAACCGCCGTAATTTTTTCGGTGAATGGGTGATGCGAATTAAATTCGCGTCTATTTCTTTCGGCGAATGCGCCAAAGGCATCACTATTTGACAATTCGCCGATCCCGGATTTTTAAGCAATATTGGTATAAACCGCCTGCACGTCGTCGTCTTCTTCCAGTTTATCGAGCATTTTTTCAATCTCTTCCATTTGTTCTTCCGAAAATTCCTGCGGATCGTTGGGGAATCGTTTCAGGTTGGCTTTTTTTACATCGATGTTCAGTTTTTCGAGCTCGGCTGCCATTTCGCCAAAACTGGTAAAATCGGCAGATACATAAACCATTCCTTCGTTTTCTTCAATCTCTTCCAGGCCGGCATCGATGAGTTCCAGTTCGAGCTCTTCAACATCCATGTCTTCTTGTTTTTCAAATTCAAAAACAGCTTTTCTGGAAAACATAAACTCGAGCGAACCGGAAGGCACAAAACTACCGCCGGCTTTATTAAAGTAACTTTTTACATTGGCTACTGTACGGGTTGTGTTATCGGTAGCACATTCCACAAAAACCAACACCCCATGTGGTCCTTTTCCTTCGTAATTCACTTCGGTAAAGTTTGCCGCATCTTTTCCGCTGGCCCGTTTAATGGCCGCATCGATGTTCGATTTGGGCATATTTTGCGCCTTGGCATTCAAAATAGCAGTCCGCAATGCAGCATTCAAAT
Source organism: Tangfeifania sp. (assembly GCA_035269145.1). Taxonomy (GTDB): domain Bacteria; phylum Bacteroidota; class Bacteroidia; order Bacteroidales; family Prolixibacteraceae; genus Tangfeifania. Next base: position 2,263 of record DATFJO010000237.1, read on the forward strand.
CAGGATCGGGACCCGCTGATTTGGCAGCAATGGTTATTTTCTTTGCCAGTTTCGGAAATACCCGCGACATTTTATCCCAGCGCTTTTCCTTGGCCGCTCTGCGGTATTCAAATGCTCTTCCCATGATTCAGAATTTGTTTTGTGAAAAATTTCAGCAAAAATAGATTTTGAAATTGAATTTCAGGTACAACCTGTTGCAAAAAATTGCCGGTGGTTTATATTTTTTTTGGTTTGCACACTTTATCTTTCTTTTTTACCTCAGCGCCACATCTTTTGCATTTAAACTTCGGATTCTCTTTATCTTTAAAATCTTTTTTCTTACAAGCAGTTTTCCCCATACTAAATTTGTTGTTCGCGATGGATCAGAACAACACTTACAGGATAATTGTTTCTGAGATGCTGTGCAATTTTTTCAGCAGCATAAACCGAACGGTGCTGTCCGCCGGTGCAGCCAAAGTTTACCGAGAGATGTGTAAATCCGCGTTCCAGGTAATTTTTCACCGATTGATCCACCAGCGCTTTTACCGGTTTTAAAAACCACTCCATTTCCGATTTCTGCTCCAGAAATTCCTGAACTTTCAGATCTTTACCAGTGAGGTTTTTGAACTCTGGGTAACGCCCCGGGTTGTTCAACGCACGGCAGTCGAAAACAAATCCTCCGCCGTTCCCCGATGGATCGGCAGGAATTCCTTTCTTGTAGGAAAAACTGACCACCCGGACCATCAGGTCTGTTTTACTTCGTCCGAATTCTTTCAATGTTTCCGATTGCGTCAGCAGCTTCAGAACTTTCAGCAATTCGGGTATTTTAACCGGCAATTTAAGCCGCGGCAGTAAATTCTCCAGGTTAGTTATGGCGTAAGGTATGCTTTTCAGAAAATGCTCTTTTTTCTCGTAAAAACCGCGGAACCCATAAGCTCCCATTGCCTGCATGATGCGAATCAGCACAAAACCGTTGAAAAATGAAGTGAATTCTTCTTCATTTACATGCATGTAATTTTTCAGTTCTGAAAGGTAAAACTGAAAAAGCTGGTTGCGCACATCCTGCGGAATATCGGCTTTGCCGTCGTACAGCAGCGAGGCCAAATCGTACTGCAAAGCACCGCGGCGGCCTCCCTGGTAATCGATGAAAAAAACCTGATCGTTTTTCAACATCACGTTGCGCGACTGAAAATCGCGGTACAGAAAAAATCCCGATGGTGCAGAAAGCAGGTAATTGCTGAAAGCCTGGAAATCATCCTCGAGCGCCTGCTCATCGAACGGCACTTTTGCCAGTTTCAGAAAATAATATTTGAAGTAATTCAAATCCCACATCATCGACTGCTTGTCAAATGCTTCGCGCGGATAACAAACCGAGTAGTCCAAATCTTTGCCGGCAATAATCTGAATTTTTGGCAAAACCTGCAGCACTTTCCGGTATTCGGAAATTATGTTTTCCGAAAATCCCTCTGATTCGCGGGTTTTGGAGAGGTAGTCGAAAAGTGTGAGATCACCCAAATCCTCGAGCAGGTATTTTTTCAGATCCGAACTAACCGTATAAATTTTAGGTACCGGAAGCTCTTTTTGCCGGAAATGGTTTGTAAACGACAAAAAAGCCGTGTTCTCCTTCACATCAGTATTAAAAGCACCGATAACCGACCGGTTTTGATTTTTCAAACGGCAGTATTCACGGTAAGAACCTGAAGCCGGCAACATGCTGAATTCATCCACTTTCTCCTGGAAGTGTTGCTCAAACAGTTGAATTATTTCATTTTTTTCTTCGTTGTTCAATTTATGAAAGTTTAAAGATTAAACGTATTTTTATCTTTTCATGAAAAACTAAAAATGGCTAAAACCAAATCCAAAAGTATTCATTTTTTAAGGATCGTCCGAATTTTTTTCGTGCTGTCGGGAATTTTATTTCTCGGGGGCATCGTACTGGCTTTTACCTCGCTTCCGTTTTGGGGAATTCACTGGTTGGGCACCAGTAAATCGGAATTGACTCAGCCACCCGAAACCATTATTTTAATGGGCGGCGGAGGCATGCCCAGCGAAAGCAACCTGATGCGAAGCTGGTATGTGGCCAAAGCGGCTGAAAGTTTCCCGCATGCGAATGTACTTATTGCCATGCCAGGTGAACTCGACGACAGCCTGAGCACGCCACAAAAAATGAAAAAAGAACTGGTGCTGCGCGGAGTGAATCCGGCTCAAATATTTTTTGAAAGTGAAGGAACCAACACCCGCTCACAGGCGCTGAACTGCAAAAAACGATTAGATGAAAACCGATCGATTCTGCTGGTTACGTCTCCGGAACATACACGGCGGTCGGTGCTGTCGTTTGAAAAAGTTGGTTTTTCGTTGGTGAGTGCCCTGCCTGCATTTGAAGATGCTGCCGAAGCCGATTTTTCGTTTGATGACGATGAACTGGGTGGAAATAAAAAACTGATTCCTGATGTGGGAAACAGTATTTCGATACGTTACAAAATCTGGGATTACCTGGAATACGAAATTACCATCGCCCGAGAACTTTTAGCCCTCTCCTATTACAAATTGAGAGGCTGGATTTAATCCGAATAATGCAGATTAAATAAAATATCTATATATTTGCATTCATGGATACGAAAACAAAAATTGAAGTCAAAAAGCTGGAGATTGCTGAAGAAAAAGGAATCAAAGGTTTCATTAAATCGAAGCAAACACGCAGAACTATTATCGCCATTTTAATTGGTGCAGTTGCTGCGCTGGCTTTTTACTACATCACCGAAGCTCAAAGCATTGATGCATTTTCAATGAATGAAGCTTTAAAAAACATGGCGCTGGGTGCATTTCTCGGATTTTTTGTAACGAACAGTCCATGTGCACGGGGGAGGTGTTGACTACTTCACAAATATTTTCCTCATAATACAAAACCCTGTAAATCGGTATGTCATTACAAACCTTCTTGATGATACCTGCTATTGGATTTAAAAAGAATGTTTCATAGTTTTATTGCAACAAATAAATTAGAATTTAAAAATCCAAATTGATTTTTTTAAGCCGGTTTTTACCCCGGCAATAAGACAAAAGCTATTTT
>DATFJO010000238.1:0-3804 GCA_035269145.1 Tangfeifania sp.
GATTTTCAACCGATTCAGAAATTTCTGAAGTTGCTTTTGTTTTTCGCAGCACATCGATGCAGCGGTTTTTTACTGTAGTGTAAAGGTAGGATTTGACAGAGGTAGAAACAGTAATTCTTTCGCGTTTGGTCCACAAGTCGATAAACACCTGCTGCACCAGCGAACGTGCGAGATCCATATCTTGCAGGTATTTATTGGCAAACAGGTACAAGGCGGAATAATATAAATCAAACAACTCGTTTAGTGCCTTTTCATCACCGTTTTGTAGGCGTTTGAAAATATGTTGATTCAGATTTTCTGCCATTTATTTTCACATAATTTAATTACTACAAATAAAAGCGATTGAGACGACAAAAGCAATATTTTAATTTTTAAGGCAAATATGTATCGGAAATCCTAAAGGTATGATACCTGAAAAATTCCGTATTATTTGGTATATTTGCTTGTTGCCGAATGATAAACTAATGAGGAAGGATACCAGGGACATATTCGAAAAATTTTCGGATTTTTTATTTTGGGATGTTGACAGAACTCAAATTAATTCCGAGAAAAACAGCCGATTTGTTGTTAAACGTGTTTTAGAATATGGATTGTTAAGCGACTGGCAATTACTTGTTCAGTTATATGGATTGAAAAGGTTGGCCAACGAGGCAAAACAAATAAGGAACCTGGATAGAAAATCAATGTTTTTTGTTGCTGCAATTGCGGATGTAAAACCAGAAGAATTTAGATGTTATACTACCAATCAATCGATTCCACAGCACTGGAACTTCTGAAAAAAATAATGACAATTCCCCAATTCAATGAATTGTTCCTTGTTGGCGGCACTTCACTTGCCCTTCAAATTGGTCACCGTAAATCAATTGATCTTGATTTGTTTGGTAAATTTAATACTGATAATCGTGAATTTGCATGGATATTAAAGAAGTTTGATTCAGTTAAATTGATAAATGAGACTCAGAATATTAAAACTTACACCATTGAAAATATTAAAGTTGATTTTGTTAATTATCCGTATTCCTGGATTGATAAAATCATTTCGAAAGACGGAATAAGATTAGTTGGAATGAGGGATATTGCAGCAATGAAACTTTCTGCAATAACAGGAAGAGGAACGAAAAAGGATTTTATTGACCTTTATTTTTTGCTTCGTTATTTCAATTTGAATCAAATGTTGAATTTTTATAATCAGAAATATCCTGATGGCTCAAAGTTTTTGGTTTTTAAAAGCTTAACTTATTTCGAAGATGCAGAAGATGAGTTAACTCCCGTTATGCTTGAGTCTGTTGAATGGGATGAAGTGAAATCAACAATTGTAAAAGAAACAAAGCTACTAATCAAAAATAATAGCTTCAGTTGACTGTTTTATCAGGTTTTCTTTTTCGCATTCAATACTGAATAATCCCTATCTTCGCAAAAAATTAACAGCGCATGAATGACCCGATTGGACAAGCCATCGCAGATTATCACAAAAACGGAAAAGCCCCCGACATTTTGGTAAATACCAACTATACCGAAGGCGAAGTTCTTTCTCCGGCATATTTTTTCCGAACGTTTGAAGAAATGCCAAAGATTGAGCAGACCGCCATTAAAAACTGCCGGGAAAAGATTCTGGACGTGGGGGCTGCAGCGGGTAGTCATGCGCTGGAATTGCAAAAACGGGAATTTGATGTGACTGCACTCGAAAGATCGGAATTAGCTTGCGAAGTGATGAAAAAACGGGGTGTGAAAAAAGTGGTTTGCACCGACCTCTTTCAGTTTGAAGAAACCGGTTTCGATACCATCCTGCTTTTGATGAATGGCACCGGCATCGGGCAAACACTTGCAGGCCTGGAAAAAATGCTGCTGCATTTAAAAAGTTTGTTGAATACTGAAGGGCAAATTCTCATCGATTCATCCGATATTCACTACCTTTTTCAGGAAGAGGACGGTTCGTTCTGGGTTGACCTGACCAGCAACAAATATTACGGCGAGATGGAATATGAACTGGTTTACAAAAATCATTCAACACGATTTAAATGGTTGTTTACCGATTTCGAAACCTTATCCGAAATTGCCGAAGAAGCCGGATTGAATTGCCAAATGCTGGAAGAAGGCAACCAAAACGACTTTCTGGCTCAATTGAGTTTTAAACATAAATAATTACTTTTGCTTTTTAAGCTCATTTAAATTTTAAAGTTATGATGTTACTTGGTTTTATGGGACCCCAGGAAATAGTGATTGTTTTACTTGTATCGCTCGTTATGTTTGTTATTCCAATCATTGCTTTAATCGATATTTTACGGAATGATTTTGAAGGAAATAATAAAATTATCTGGGTGATTGTAATATTGCTGACCTGGTTGTTAGGCGCTATCCTCTATTATTTTATCGGAAGGCAGCAGAAGGTTGAAAAATAATTTTGCAGATGATAATTTGCCGTTTGCCGAAAATCTCAGTCCGTTCACAGATTAGTTTTTACTGTTCGCTATCAATTTCCTAATTTGGTTTAGATTTTTAAACAGAAAACAATCAGAAAACTAATAAAAAACAAAACAATGAAAGCAGTCATCCTCATCTCCTCCATTTTTTACATCATCGGTTTAAAAGTGAGTAGTCAAATTGATTTGGCCGGAAAAAGCAACCCGGTGGATACCCTTATTTCAACTAAAATAATTCCACTCCAGCCGGCAAAGTCTGTTCAGATTTTTCAGTCGGATGAAAATTCAAATGATGTTGACTCAATAAAAAGTGAACAACCTCTGAAAGAACAAGATAATCAATCGTAACGACGAACATTTTTCATAACATTACTACTATATGCAGGGAATCATCCATTGGTTGGTTTCCTGCTTTTTTGCTGGTATAAAGACATGAAGAGCTACTCATTTTCCATTAAATCAATTGGTTACACATTCAAAAAAGAATCTCCCCCAATCATTTCAAAAGAATCTTTCCGTCAAAATTTTGTGCTGTTTCCGGTTTTTATTAAACTTTATTGTAAATTAACCAGTTATTAATTGTGAAAAATACCGTAGTTATGAAGAAGATAAATATGCATCGCCGAAATTTTGTAAAAGCGCTGTCGCTCGGCACAGCGCACGTATTATTTTCGAATCCGTTATCTGCCGGAAATGGCCGGATGTACTCCGGAAATCCGTTGCAAAATGTAAAACTGGGTAATTCCGGGCTGGAAACGACACTTCTTGGAATCGGGACTGGCGTTCATGCCGGAAACCGCGAATCCTATATGACCCGCCAGGAAAAACAGAAAAGCATTGATTTGCTGATGCATGCCTGGGACAAAGGAATCCGGTTTTTCGATTGTGCCGATACATACGGGACACATGGATTTGTAAAAGAGGCATTGCCCAAAATGAACCGTGAAGAGATGACACTTTCTTCCAAAATATGGGTGAGAGGAGGAGGAATTCCCGAACCGGAACGCCCGGATGCCGATGTGGTGGTCGATCGTTTCAGAAAAGAGCTGGGAACTGATTACCTTGATTTGGTCCAAATTCATTGCATGGTGGAAGAAAACTGGACCGAAACCCAAAAACGGCAAATGGATATTCTCGAAAACCTCAAAGCCAAAGGAATTATTCGTGCACACGGCGTTTCAGTGCATTCACTTCAGGCCATGAAAGATGCACTTGCCAGCGACTGGGTGGATGTGATTCATGTGCGAATCAATCCTTACGGAATTGCAATGGATAAACCCGAACCGGAAGAGGTGGTGGAAGTAATCCACCAGTTGCATGATGCAGGAAAAGGAGTAATTGGGATGAAACTGGTTGGAAACGGAAAACTGCGCGATCAAAGTGA
>DATFJO010000239.1:0-8308 GCA_035269145.1 Tangfeifania sp.
AAAAATCCGGTTTTTATCAGGTGGAAATTATTCTTTTACAAGTACGTCGAATTTGAATGCAGTAAATTCGGTCGATCAATCACGTGGTAAGCAGTTGATTTATATTCCAAAACATAAGGGAAATATTTATTTAAGTGCGCGATGGCAGAAATTTGTGCTTAGGTACGATTTGAATTTTGTGGGCAAGCGGTTTACCAAATCCAGTAATATTGAGTCGGAATACGAACGGATTTTGAATCCGTATTGGCTGAGTAAATTAACTTTTGAAAAACAGTTTAATGTTCAGGATTTAACTTTTAACCTGAAATTTACAGCAGATAATTTGTTTGATGAAACTTACCAGAGCATTTTATGGCGGCCAATGCCCGGTCGTTTTTACAGTTTTTCGGCAGCAATCAATTTCAAAGAATGATGCAAAAAATTTTCAAAATAACAATTTTACTGTTTTTGGTTGTGGCGTGTGCTGACGAACCGGTTGAAACGGTGTTTTTCGATCTCGATACCGAAAATGGCGTTTATGTTTCGTGCGAAGGAAACTTTATGTATGGAAACGGTTCACTTTCGTTTTACAACACCGAAACAAAAAAAGTAACCAATCAACTTTTTTATGCCCGGAACAATGCTCCGCTGGGCGATGTGGTGCAGTCGCTTTCCATGTTTCAGGATTTGCTGTTCGTTGTAGTAAACAACTCAGGAAAGATTTACATTGCAGATGCTGAAACTGCTGAATATCGAGGTTCGGTTACCGGTTTAACTTCACCACGTTATATTCATTTTTTGTCCGAAGAAAAAGCTTACATCTCTGATTTGTATTCTAATGAAATAACAATAATTCATCCTGCTACGTTTGAAATAACCGGCAAAATTGATTTGGAAGGACACACCTCCGAGCAAATGGTGCAGGTTGGAAAATACCTGTTTGTTTCTGCCTGGTCCGATGATGAGTATGTTTTGATTATCGATTCAGAAACCGATGAGTTGATTCATAAAATAAAAGTTCCGTATCAGCCAAAAGATTTGGAAGTGGATGCGAACGGAAAGATTTGGGTACTTTCAGAAGGAAGTTATGAAGACACAAACGAGCAGGGGCGAATGCCAGCTCTCGTGCGAATCGATCCACAAACATTTACTATCGAACAGATTTATCGGTTTGAAGCAGGGCAAAATCCTTCGAGCCTCGAGATAAACAGTACAGGCGAAACGTTGTATTTTTTGAACGGCAGTGTTTGGAAAATGAACATCGAAAGTCGTTTTTTGCCAGATTCTGCACTGGTTCCTTCCAGTGGACACCTTTTTTACAATTTAGCAGTTCATCCTGAAGACGATGAAATTTACATTACCGATGCCATCGATTACACGCAGAATGCTATGATTTACCGGTATTCAATAAAGGCTGAATTGATTGATTCGTTCAGGGTGGGAATTAATCCATCCGATTTTTTGTTCAGGTAATTTTCAAAATATTGTTTGGCAATTGTAAAGTTTACAGTGCTTTATAGCGTTATTATATCAAAGGAGCAATCAGAACAAAGTGAAAGTATAAGACATTGGGGTATTCAATCGGAATGTGTCAGCTTTGAAATTCAGAAAAATACTAAATATGAAAAATTGAAGTATCTATATTTGGAAACTTTATTTATCTTTGTGAGGTCATACAGGGATTAAAAAGCATGAGATATTTTGAAACACGTTTTTTGGAGGAAGCAAATAAATTTATCGCAGGACTCGATTTAAAAACGACAAAAAAAATCTTTTATAACATTGACCTTGCAGAACAAACAAATGACGCTAAACTTTTTAAGAAATTGCAAAATGACATTTGGGAATTTCGTACAAAGTTTGCAGGAATACAAATTAGACTTCTTGCATTTTGGGACAAATCAGAGGATAAAGAAACTTTGGTGATAGCAACCCACGGTTTCATAAAAAAGGTTGATAAAGTTCCGGCAAATGAAATTGAGAGGGCAGTAAGACTTAGGAATAAATATTTTGAAAGTAGACAAAAATTATAATCATATGGCAACTAAAGAAATGAAAACATATTCGCTTGCCGAGATGAAAGACAAGTATATAGGTAAAGTCGGAAACGCAGAGAGAGATGAGTACGAATACGAACTTCGCATGGACGTTTTGGGAAAAATGATAAAATCTGCACGACAGGAACGTAAATTGACTCAGGAACAATTAGGAAAACTTGTCGGAGTTCGAAAAGCTCAAATTTCAAAACTCGAAAGAAGTGCAAATAGTGCAACAATTGATACAATAATTAAGGTATTCGGGGCATTGAAAGCTGAGATTAACTTTAATGTGAAACTTGAAGACAACTTTGTGAAATTAGCATAAGATGGAAAAACAAAAGTTCTGATTCCATTCGTTATTAACAAAACCGACACCGTAGATTTGGATTATAGAAGAAAACGGGAATGGTTAATCCCCGTTTCTTTTCCTGTCTCTGAATTTTTTTATCATCTGAAATTTGAATTCATTTTCGGCTTTGTAAAGTTTCAATACTTTACCAGGTGGTAAAATATCCAGAAATTTTTCATTGTATTCAACCATCATATCTGCTTCTTTCTGCGTACTTGCAGCGTATTCGCGCGTAAGTTGAATAATTTCTCTTTCCGACATATTATCCCCGGCATCCCTGACTTTATCTTCCAGATTTTCCCGGTGCTTATGAGCCTCCCATCTTTCTTTTTCGAGTTGGTTGTAAACAGGCCAGAACTCTTGTGCTTCGTTGGGTGTCAAATCCAAATTCGTGGTTAAGAATGCAACCTTTTCGGCCCGGAATTTCTCCCATTTGTTTTTACGATCCTTATCCTCGGGCTGGGCGTTTACAGTTGTTGCAGCAACAACAAACATCATGATTGTAAATGCGATTATCTTTTTCATTTTATTTTTACTGATCGGTTTCTAAAAATATTTCATATTCCGACATATTTGAACTGATGTAGTTCATCAGCTCTTCGTCGTCAAAACTAGGTTCTTGCGCAGGTTCCTCTAAAATGGCAAAGAAAGTGATTGCATCGATTCTTTCAATAATTGCCCTGTAAGGATCTTCATCCTCAATAGTTGTTGTTTCGGCAGTAGTGTTTTTTGAGAGAATATTTGGCAGGAAGGAATTAATGGGCCAGTAAACAAGCATAACCACCAGCAAAAAGCTTGCTGCCAAACCTATGGCTGGTTTTAGTAAGCGAATAATGCGGTTTTTTTGCTTTGGAAGAACTCGTTTTTCAGCTTCCAGCTTTGTGTGAAGCCGGGCCGAAAAATCGTCGAAATAATGATTCGGAACATCAAAGGGATGTTCCTTTTTCATTTTCGACAATTTTGGTGCAATTTTCTCAAGTTCGTTCATATCTTCCATTTTTTTATTTTGACTTATTTTTGGCCGAATAGTTTAATTCAAATTTATAAATCACTGTTTTTCAAGAACTCTTCTATCTTTTTTGCCGCATGATGATAGGAGGCTTTCAACGCTCCTACCGATGTTTCAAGAATTTTCGACATGTCTTCATATTTTATCTCATCAAAATATTTCATATTAAAAACAATGCGCTGCTTGTCGGGCAACCGGAGAATCGCTTCCTGCAGTTTTAGCTGAATTTTATCTCCTTCAAAATACGGATCCGAAATCAGGTTATCTTTTAAATAGTCATTTTCGTCATTTAAAGACATCAGGTTTCTTCTTTTTTTTGAATTTAAAAAGGTGATGGCTTCGTTGGTGGCAATCCGGTAAAGCCACGTGTAAAGACCTGATTCTTCGCGAAAATTCCCAACGTTTTTCCATACTTTTATGAAAGTGTTCTGTAATATGTCATCCGTATCATCGTGGTTAAGTACCATTTTCCGGATGTGCCAATAAAGCCGCTCCTGGTATTTTTTTACCAAACTCTGAAAAGCAAGGTCTTTCTGACCCTCTTTTTTTAGTTCGGCAATAAGTTCGCGGTCTTCATTGTTCATGCTGGTAATTTTGTGAGTATGACCAAAAAAAATATTAAAGGTTTAAGCAGGTTAAATCCTGAAATTTAATCCTTTTTCAACCAATTGGTTATAAACATCGCTGTCGAATGAATACAATCTGGCTGCCCGGTGTGCCACATTGGTTTGTTTTTCATTGGTATCGATGAGCAGGCCCATATTCTGGATTTTTTTCCTGAAATTCCGTGTATCGAGCTTTTCTCCCAGAATTACCTCATACAATGTTTGAAGCTGGGTAAGCGTAAATTTCTCCGGTAAAAGATGAAAACCAACCGGGTGATACTGGGCTTCTTCCCGCAGTTTTTTCAACGAGCGTTCAATGATCTCCTTTACGTCGAAAATTACATGGGGCAGATCGTTTATATCGAACCATTTTACAGATTTAGCCAGGGGCGAGAGTTGCAGATCATGATAATCCGGATTAATCAGCGCGTAATAAGCAACCGTCAACACACGGTAGTGCGGCACCCTTCGGAGCGAGCCAAAAGTTTTTACCTGTTTCAGGTACAAATTGTCGAGACCGGTGGTAATTTGCAGTATTTTTTTTGCATAACCGTCCAGGTCTTCCTCCGCCGGAAGATGCGTGCCGATTAATCCCCAGTAATCGTCTGAACCGAGTGCCGGATTTTTTTCAAAAAGAATTTTGCTTTGCTCGTATTCTTCTTCCGAAGTAAGGAAGTTTTCAATTAGTTCCGGTTCGGCCTGCCAGAGCAGAACTTTCAGTTTATCGTTTTGAAATCCGAAAATTACGCAGTCGACCGATATATTTTTTAATATCATAAGTATTAAGTTTAGGCAAATGTACAAATTGAAAGTTTATTTTTTAAATTGTTTTATTAATTAGTCAATAACTTAACTGAAGAGATATTTAAGATTTCTGTTTGCAGAGAAGTTTTTATCTGAAAATGAATAGGGAAACAGAGAATATAATACCTTTGCACCGCAAATTTTAAAAAATAAGAATGGCTTTAAAATGTGGCATTGTTGGTTTGCCAAATGTAGGTAAATCAACACTTTTTAACTGCTTGTCGAGTGCAAAAGCACAGTCGGCCAACTTTCCGTTTTGTACTATCGAACCTAACATGGGAGTAATTACTGTTCCGGATGAACGGTTAATAAAGCTTACCGAAATCGATAATCCCAAAAAAGTAGTGCCTACAACAGTTGAAATTCTCGATATTGCAGGCCTGGTAAAAGGGGCCAGTAAAGGCGAAGGACTGGGAAATCAGTTTCTGGGAAATATCCGCGAAACCGATGCCATTATTCATGTGCTGCGTTGTTTCGAAAACGATAACATTACGCATGTCGATGGTTCCATAAATCCGGTGCGCGACAAGGAAATTATTGATATTGAACTGCAGTTGAAAGATTTGGAAACCATTGAAAACCGCCTGGAAAAACTGGAAAAACAAGCCAGACACGGCAACGATCCGAAGGCCAAAAAAATGGTGGAAGTGGCAAAAAAGTACAAGGAAGTTTTGGAATCAGGCCAGTCGGCACGCACACTTCAGCTTAAAGGCGATGAAGAATTGAAAATTGCCAAAGATTTTTTCCTGCTCACCAACAAGCCGGTTTTGTATGCCTGCAACGTGGATGAAGCTTCGGCAAAAACCGGGAATAAATTTGTGGAGCAGGTAAAAGAAGCAATTAAAGATGAAAATGCTGAACTGCTGGTAATTGCTGCCGCCACTGAATCCGACATTGCCGAGCTGGAAGAATATGAAGAAAAGCAGCTTTTTCTGGAAGAGCTCGGATTAAAAGAGCCGGGTGTAAACAAGCTGATTCATTCGGCCTACAATCTGCTCGAACTGCAAACATTTTTCACCACCGGACCCGATGAAAGCCGTGCCTGGACTTTTACCAAAGGAACCAAAGCACCAAAAGCTGCCGGTATTATTCACACCGATTTTGAAAAAGGTTTTATCCGAGCCGAAGTGATTAAATACGACGATTATGTACGGCTTGGCTCGGAACATGCCTGCCGCGAAGCCGGAAAAATTGCCGTGGAAGGAAAAGAATATGTAGTGAAAGATGGCGATATTATGCATTTCAGGTTTAATGTGTAAAGCCCCTCTGCCTTCGGCATCTCCCCAAATGGGAGGGTTGAAGAAGAGGAGACCAGCAAAAAACAAAGGCGGCCTTTTATCGGGCCGCCTTTGTTTTTTTGTATGTTTAATGCATTAGCGCTGCGGTTGCGCGTCGCTCATATCTTTTACAATGCCGTTTTTGTCCACTTTAATTTGAACATCTTTGGCAATTTCCAGGATAATTGTGGTTTCTTTTACTTCAATAATTCTACCGTAAATTCCGCCGGTGGTTACTACTTTGTCGTTTTTAGCCAGGCTTTCCCTGAACTTGCGTACTTCTTTCTGGCGCTTCATTTGCGGCCGAATCATAAAGAAATAAAACACAACGATAATCAGCAGGAGGGGCAAAAAACTCATCAGTGGATTCGCATCCTGGCCTTCAGGTTGCATCATCAGAATAACATTCATCATTTTATTAGATTTTTAATTTTTAATATTCAATTGCTCGTTATTTACTTCAGCAAAAATAACCAATTGTTTTGTTTTTTCAGTATTTGCCTGTACGGTAATTGATTTTAACTGTCGTTTCATTGTTAACCTTCTCCAATGAGGCCGCGGCCTATTTTACTGATTTTGCCGCTTTTTTTCAGGTCTTTCAACGTTTTATCGAGAATGCCGTTGATAAAATTCCGGCTTTTTTCGGTACTGTAGAATTTCGAAAGTTCGATGTATTCGTTCAGCGAAACTTTGGTGGGAATGGACGGGAAATACAAAAATTCGGTAATGGCCAGTTGCATCATCAGGATGTCCATGAAAGCAATCCGGTCCAAATCCCAGTTTTTCGAATGTTCCTTAATGAGTTCCCTCAGTTCATCGTGGTTGATAATGGATTTACGCAGCAGGTCTTTGGCAAAATCGCGGTCGTCCTGATCTTTGAAAAGCGGCAGCAATGGCTGATCAGAACCCGAATGGGGTGTGAATTTTTTCAGGGTTTTCGAAATCATCGAAACCACAAACTCCACATCGTCGTTCCAGTAAATACTTTGTTCTTCGAGTACCTGGTACAAATCTTCGGTTACCAAAATGATTTTGGTAAATATTTTATCAACAAATTTCCGGTCATCCAAAAATGAGCGGTTTTTGTCGGCCATGTATTCTTTGTAGAAATCGGATTCAATCAGGAACAGGTACAACTCTTTTACCAGTTCCGGGTTGTTTACCCAGTTCAGTTTTTTCTGATCGGTGTAAACATTTAACTGGCGGTTTTCGCGCAGTTGCTGAATAAGCTGGTTGCTGATAAATTTTGTATTCGGATGCAGGTCTTCCTCGGTGGGCTGGTGTTTTCGGCGGCGTATCTCGATTCTCTCTTCTGCGTAGTCGGCAATTTCAATTGCCAGTGCCAGCAGGTAGTGGTACAAATCGTAGCTTTTGTTTATACAGAAAAAAAGCTCTTTTTCCGTGTTCGCGAGCGTTTTCCCGGGCGACGAGTAGTAAGCGTACAACACTTGCAACACTTTGGTACGGATAATTCTTCTGCTAATCATGCTTAAATGAACTTCGTAATTTAGAGGCGCAAAAATAGTACTTTTTCAGAAACACCTGAAGTTTCTTTCCATTTTCCTGAAAATTGATTTGAAACGATCATATAATTAAAATTCCTCCATTTATTAAATGGTGAAAAGTTCGTTTTTGTTCAGGCATGCTTTCATTAAATGATTAACTTCTCACTTTTTGCCTGGGAAGCTTTAATTAAATGCTTAACGCCCCAAATTTTGCCGGGGGAAGCAATTAATAAATGTTTACCGCTTCATTTTTTATCAGCGAAGCAATTAATAAATGTTTACCGCTCCACTTTTTGTCAGGGAAGCTTTTATTAAATGATTAAACCCTAAAATTCCCCTGTGTGGCTCACATTTCCCGGCTTTTTGTGCACATAACTATTTCCCTCTTCTTCCTGCGACTTCGACTGCGACTGCTTACTTTTTTCTTCATCTGTCAACTGCGACTGATCACTGTCCACTTCTTCATCTTCCTCCTCTTCTTCCCAGTCGAATTTATGGCGGCGAATGCCGTATTTGCGGTAGTAAAAAGCAAACACTACTCCCGATACAGCGCCCCACAAGTGGCCTTCCCACGAAATTTCGGGACGGATGGGCAGCATGCCCCAAACCAGTCCGCCGTAAAGAAAAACCACAACAACAGATAGTGTGAGCAGCCGGACGTCGTTACGGATGATTCCGCTCACAAAATGAAAAGCGGCCAAAGCGTAAACCACACCGCTTGCACCAATGTGCCACGATTCG
>DATFJO010000240.1:0-2415 GCA_035269145.1 Tangfeifania sp.
TATAAAATCCAGTCTTCTTCCTCAGGCAGACCAAGTAATGGAAAGTCGATATCCATTCCGTTTTCATCGCGGGTTTCGAATCCGAATGATTTTTTGGGAAACATTTGAGATGAAGAACCTCTGATTTCAATTGCTATTTTGCCGTTGTAATGGTTGTATTCACCGGAAGTTTGATTCATTTGTCCTTCGCCGTTCCAGATAATTCCCATATCTGCAAGAATTTTGGGTTCGTCCCTGATTTCTTTACCGTTGGTATGAATATGAACAACGGGCAAGTGAGTGGAAAAAAAACTGGATTGAGCCAGGGTAAGAAAAGGGCCGGTAAATAAAACAAACAGTAGAAAATTAAATTTCAGGTTCATCAAAAATCGGGTTTATAAAAACAAAGCCTGAAGCAGAACTTCAGGCTTTAAAAATATCGAAAAAAATATGGTTTACAATTCCCGTATCCAAATATTACGGTAACTCACCGGGTTTCCATGATCCTGCAACATAATGTTGCCAGGGCCGTGTTCCTCAACATGGTATTCCGGAACTCCGACGTATACAGTTGGGCCGCGCACTTCAACATTGTTTTGCACCAGCACTCCGTTATGAAGAACAGTTATACGTGGTGGTGTAAAATAATTGCCTTCATCGTCGAAGCGTGGAGCGGTGTAAATAATGTCGTAAGTTTGCCACTCGCCAGGTTCTTTGCAGGCATTTACAAGCGGTGCATGTTGTTTGTACACACTGCCGGCCTGGCCGTTTCGGTAAGTGCGGTTGTTGTAATTGTCGAGCACCTGCACTTCGTAACGTCCCTGCAGGAAAACTCCGCTGTTGCCGCGCCCCTGGCTTTCGCCAACTACTTCCGACGGAGCACGCCACTCGATGTGAAGCTGAACATCTTCGAAAACACGTTTTGTTTTAATCGCACCGGTTCCCTTTTTAACGGTAACTGCGCCATCTTCAACAATCCATTTCGGTTCGCCGCCATCCTGGCTTGTCCACTCACGACCAAGGTCGGTACCATCAAATAAAATGATAGCATCCGACGGGGCATCTATCGGGCTTTCGCCAGGATTAACTTTCTCTACTTCCGGCTCCCAGATTTCGGTCATTTCCGGTTTCATCTCCATTGGTTCGGGTGTTTGTGCCCAAACTCCAACTGCTGAAAAAATCAGCAAAAAAGAAATCAATTTGATTTTTTTCATTGTAATTATTATTTAGTTGATTATATCTAAAATTTCATCCTTCAATCTTCTTCTAAACTTATCAGAAACTTTGGAAACTTTTTTAAGAATCATTTTTTCGTTGAGCAAGAAAATCTTATGTACCCGAACACAACTTTTCAAAGGCAAAATATTATCCTGATAATCCTCATCAAAAAGAATAACAGAAAGTCCGTCATGTCTGATTTTCGAAGTAATTTGCATCAGCAAATAATCCCCTGTTTGGTTAACTTTCTTATTTGAAATAACCAACGCAGGCCTTTTTTTGTAATAAGTAGCGTCTGTAAAAGGAAAGGCTACAGATACGATGTCTCCCTGTTCAAGCATATCCGGTTGTTATAAAAATTCATCCCAGCGTGAATCCTCATCACTGTTCCACTCTTCTGCCAGACTTTTCTCAGCTACCATTGAAACCTCATCTATTTCTTCTCTCATAACTTTATATGATTGAAGAAAATCAATTTTTTCCAAAATTTTTTTTAACCTTGGAAAATCCCTGCTCTTTATTTTAATTTCGATAGTCTCCATTATTCAACATTTTGAAGTATTCAAATATTCTCCTTAAAGTTTCAGTTCTCTCATAATGTTATCGATTTTGGCATCGGCGCTCTCTTCGGCCAAATCGAATCCATCGCGTGATTTTAATTCGCCCTTCACTTCAAAATAAAATTTGATTTTGGGCTCGGTACCCGATGGGCGCACCGAGATTTTTGTGCCGTCTTTTGTAAAAAACTGCAATACATTTGAAGTTATTTTCTGGTCAATTTTTTTCTCTTCGCCTGTCAACAGGTTTTTGGCAACAAGCGTGCTATAATCTTTCACCCACTCCATTGGTGAGCCGCCCAGTTCCCTTGGTGGCTGAGCCCTGAAATCTTCCATTATCTGGCGGATTTCGTCGGCGCCCGATTTACCTTTGCGTACAATGTATTTCATCTTTTCTTTTGAATAGCCGTACTCGAGGTAAATATCCTGCAACAATTCATAGAGCGTTTTTCCCTGATCGATGGCCCATGCAGTAATTTCGGCCATCAGCGCGCACGAAGAAACCGCATCTTTATCGCGTACAAAATCAGCCGGCATAAAACCAAAGCTTTCTTCGCCGCCGCCAATGTATTTTTTCTTGCCTTCCAGTTCACGAATCACTTCGGCAATAAACTTAAAACCGGTGTAAACATCGAAATATTCCACATTGTTTTTGCGGGCA
>DATFJO010000241.1:0-6951 GCA_035269145.1 Tangfeifania sp.
TGCCATTTATTTTTACTGATTTTTAGAATTGAACGACAAAATTAGGATAAAAATCTAAAGTTCAGCATTTGAATCCGAGGTTTTAACTACGCGTAAAAATGAAGTGCTTTGATATATGGAGGCACTATTTTGATGACTGCGACTGCGACTGCCAACTAATTACTCCACCTCTTCAAAATCAACATATTCCCCATCGTTCTGATTGCGGTTTTTATTACGTGAATTTTCATGTTCGATAGTTACGTCTCCCTCGCTCCGGTTGGTGCGTTGGTGTTGTTTTTGCTGATTGTGCATTTTTTGCTGCATATCTTTAATCTTTTTATCGAGGATTAAAGGCAGAACATAACGGGTAAACAGCCTGACGACAAAATAAATAACTGCAATAAAAATAATTGTTCGAAATAATCCCACAGGATTTAATATGATGAAAAGTTCCATATTTTAAAAATTACTCAGTATCAAATAATAAATTCATGCCAACCGACAAATTTAAATGTTTTGAGGAAGTTGGCTGAATAATTCCCAAAATATTATTGCTCGAAAAATAAAACTGAATTTTGGGGAGTGTCCAACTGACTCCAAAACCTGGCCTGACTGCTGAAAGATTTAGTACGGACAAACTTCCTGCCAACTCAACTCTTCTGCCTGTCCGGGCCTGAATGAATGCAGCAAACAGATTCCGGGGTTGATTTCTGAACCATGTAAACTGGTTGTTTATTCCACACGATACTCTTTCGGAAAAATGATATTTTCCTGATAAATTGAGCGTTACAGGCAAAAAGGTCAGCGTTCGTTCTGTAGCTTCATCCACATTAATGAGGTATGAAACAGTATCGCTAAAAATCAGCAAAGCTTCGCGTGGTTCCAGGTAATTTTCACCGTCAGGATTAGTTGACTGGTAAAAGTCTTCTTCTGAGTAGCGGGCAGGCTCTGCAAAATCGACATTAAATGTATTGTATTTTAAGGTAGTGAATCCTATATCGAGCAAACTTGCAGAAAGTTCGGTAAATTTATTGGGGCGGTAATCAATGCCCCAATCTATTGCAAAACCAAGATTGCGTGGCTGAAAAAAATAGTCGCCCGGATAAAAATCAGCTAAAAATACGGAGCGGTCAAATTCAGGATGATACAAATGATTAAATGGTCCGGACATCAGGAAAGAGCCTTCGGGCTTTACCAGCAAAACGTCATTTTCGGTGTCGGTTTCAACTGACAAACTAAGTTCTTTCGCGTCGAAACCCATTCTTCCAAACAAAATTTTTGGAGCGACACCAATGTCCAGCCCTTCCCATATATTTTTGGAAACGCTGAAGGAAAGTTCCCTGAAATATTGAAAATGAAAATCAGCCTCCCCAAAATATTCATTTGTTCCATAGTAAGGCTCTGTTCCGTCGCGAATTATTTTAACGATATCCCGGTCAAAAATTCCGTTTGCAAACATTCGTTCCGACACAGAAAGCCGAAAAGTATAATCGTTGTGTTTGAGGCTGGCATAGAACATGGAAAGCCGGCCTGAAGCATTGGCTTCTCCAAGGGGTTTGAGTTCGTCGTATAACCGCCCCACATTGTAGCTGAATCCTTTCGAAAACAGCGCATTGAAAGGTACGTTGGCATTCCAGATACCATTAATTCCCGACAAAAAAGGAAGTCCGATAACCAGCTTATCGTTTTTGTTTTGAAGGGCCGGATTAAAAACCGACGACTGTGGAATTCCGGGAAGAAGAAACAGCGAAGATGTTTCCTGAGTTTTACCTTTAAAAGCAATCACCAGAAAGAAAAAAAAACACCAAACATATTTCATTCTCACAAAATGAAGTCGCATTTTACCTTTTCTTTTATAGCTGTAAAAATAAATGATAAAGGTGAAACGGTGAAATAAACAAAAAAAGACGGAATAATCCGCCTTTCAATGAAAATGAAAAATATTTAGACTGTGCACTTATAAAAGGCACAGGAATTTTATCTGCCGGAAACATCGCCTCCGCTCGACTCGTCAATATCAACAACTTTCGGATTGCCGTAATAACGAACATCGGCGCCGCTGCTGGCGTTGGCGTGAAGCTCGTCGGTTGCAGTCACCGTTGCATCAGCACCGCTGCTAACATTCACTTTGCATACCTGTGCCTCCAAATCGCGGGCATTGATGTCGCTGCCACTGCTGGAACTGGCAGTAAAAAATTTTGCTCTTCCACTCAGCCGGGCATCCGAACCACTGCTCGAACTCAACGTTACCTCTTTGTAAACAACATCGAGGTTTACATCGCTGCCGCTGCTGACTTCAACTTTCAACTCTTCGCCTTTCAACGTATTTTCCGATTTTACATCGGAGCCCGATGATGCACCGATACTTTCTAATTCGCGGGCTGTGACATACACCTTGCGGCTTGTGCTGCTTCCCCAGTTAAAAATATTAAACCAACTGTTGTTGTTTTTCATGTAAACGTGGAGGGTGCTGCCCCTGACTTCAGTTTTTACATCTTCGATGATGTCATCATCGGCAACAACTTTTACCGATTCGTTGTCGCCCATTGAAATGTACAAATCGATTCCGGCAGAAACTTTAACCGCATCAAAATTCCTGACGTTTCTATTTTCTGTTTTTTCCTTTTCGCCGGCAAAAACAGCAGCGTTGATTCCAATTAATGCAATAAGTAAAAATGAAATGGATTTAAAAAAATGTCTCATGGTACCAGGTAATTTAAATTAGCTATTTGAAAAGACGCTTCAAATTACAGGAAGTTACAGTAACGGGGCTTCTTTTTTCGTTAAACCATCGCATATATTCGGTGAAAGCAAAAAAAACCGGCTTCAAGCCGGTTTCATAACACAATCGTTTTGGATAAATTATTAGCCTCTTCCGGGGCGTTCAAAATTTCTCATGCCGTTTCTTTCTCCATTTTTAAACGACCGATGCCCCCTTTTCTCCATCATTCTTTTGCGGCTGTCAAATTTCAGCAATTGTTCTTCGGTAAGTAATCCGCGAACTTCCTGGTGCTGCTGTGCCCTGATTTTAGCAATTTCAGTTTTTACATCCGACATTTTTTCGATGTTTTCGTAAATCGCATTAAGATCAGCTTCTTCGGCAGTTGTTAAAGTTTGATGGCGGGCATTCAACTCGCGCAACTGGTTTCTGAGCGGCTTTACTTCTTTGGCAGTTTCCAGCCTGATTTCCTTCATGGCGTCTTTTTGTTCCTCTGTTAAGAAAGATGCCTTTTCAGCCTGCGCCCTAAATTCACGCTGCATCATTCTTTTTTGACCATCCTGCCTGTTTTGACGTGTTTGTGCATTTGCAGCCATCGACACAAAAAATACTGCTACTAATAATAAACTTCCAATTTTTGTTTTCATGATTTTAATTTTTATGAATTAATTTCTGTTTTCAGTTTCTCTGACCGGTTAAACTTAACAGCGTTTAATGGGTTTAATATATTTTAACGTAATGCATTACAGGGGTGAGTGACTGATATCGCGTAATATTTTTAATTTTGTCGGTTCAATAAATATTTATCTGATTGAATTTCATTCAGATTAAAAAGGAGAAAAAGCTATGAATTGGAAAAAGATTTGGATAGGAACAATGATAGTTGTGGTTGCCGGGCTGGGATTTTACAGTTTCGACCGCAATGAGAAGAATTTTGAGATTGCCAAAAACCTGGAAATATATTACAGCCTGTTCAGGGAACTGAACATGTTTTATGTAGATGAGGTAAATCCGAACGAGCTGGTAAAAACCAGCATCGATAAAATGCTGAATTCGCTCGACCCCTACACCAACTACATTTCGGAAGATCAGATGGAAGATTTCCGTTTTATGACAACCGGTGAGTATGCCGGAATTGGTGCTTTAATCAGCAGGCAAAACGGAAAAATTGTAATTGCCGAACCCTATGAAGGATTTCCGGCGCAAAAATTCGGACTGAAAGCAGGCGATATTATTTTGGAGGTGGAGGGAAAAACTACCGAAGACATGGACACTGAAGATGTGAGCAACCTGCTAAAAGGCCCTGCCAACAAGCCGGTGCTGCTGAAACTCGACCGGATGGGCGAAAAAAAATTCCTCGAGATTGAGGTAGTGCGCGAAAAAATATCCATCGATGCTGTACCTTATTATGGAATGCTGGAAAATGACGTTGCTTATATCAGGTTGTCGAGTTTTACAGCCAATTGCAGCGATGAAGTAAAAAATGCTTTTCTCGAGCTGAAAGAAAACAATCCGCAGGCGCTGGTGCTCGATTTGCGTAACAACGGTGGCGGTTTGCTGCGCGAAGCGGTTGAAATTGTAAATATGTTTGTTCCGAAAGGCGAAGAAATTGTGAGCACAAAAGGCAAAGTAAAACAGTGGGATAAAACCTACAAAGCCACTTCTGCTCCAATCGATACTACTATCAGAATTGCGGTTCTCACCAACAGCAACTCGGCTTCGGCCTCCGAAATTGTGGCCGGAGCGATGCAGGACCTCGACCGCGGAATTGTTGTGGGTGCCCGCACATTTGGGAAAGGCCTGGTACAAACCACCCGCGATTTGGATTACAATACCAAACTGAAGGTTACTACCGCAAAATATTACATTCCCAGCGGACGCTGCATCCAGGTGCTCGACTACTCGCACCGCAACGAAGACGGCAGCGTGGGAGAAGTTCCCGACTCGCTTATTACAGAATTCACCACTAAAAAAGGGCGGAAAGTTTACGACGGTGGTGGAGTTATTCCCGACATTGTGCTGAAGCCCGAGCAATTGAGCAACCTCGGTATTGCACTCATTACAAACTACATGGTTTTTGATTTTGCTACAAAATTTGCCAGCGAAAACGAATCGATTGCCTCACCCGAAGAGTTTTCTATTACCGCCGATATTTATAACCAGTTTGCAGATTTCGTAAAAGAAAAGGAATTTGATTATGAATCGGAATCGGAACATGTGCTCGAAGATTTAATCGAGGCTGCAAAAGAAGAAAAATATTACGGGCTGGCAAAAGAAGATTTCGAAACACTGAAAGCAAAGCTGGAACCCAAACTCGACAAAGATTTGAATGAGTTTAACGAAGAAGTTAAAAGCCTGCTCGAAAATGAAATCGTTTCCCGGTTTTATTACCAGAAAGGTGCCATCCGCTCATCAATCGGAGAAGATAAAGTAATTAATAAAGCAATAGAAGAACTCGGTTCACCAATGGCTTACAACGAATATTTTGAGCCAGGGACCATTATTACGATGAAAGATTAAACAGGTAATCCTGTTTCATTTGAAAAAAGAGGGTGTCCAAAAATTCTGTATTTTGCAAATAACGTCACCCTGAATTTATTTCAGGGTCTGTGATTCAGTTAGTTAAGATTCTGAAACAAGTTCAGAATGACGTTGTAAAGTACTTTTTGGACACCCTTTTTATTTGCTTCCAACCAAACCAGATTTTTTTTATCTTGTTCTATCTAAAAACCATGATATGCCTGTATGACATTAAATGAACTTCTAAATTTTACGATTTTTTCAAATGAGAAAGTTACCATAACCGTTTACAGTGTGGCAATTGTAATTATTATTTTCACTGCCACCTACATCGGGTTAAGAATCATACGTGGATTTTTCAGAAGATTTATAAAAAAGCATCCAACTGACAGGCGCTCTTACTGGTCGGTTTACCTGATTTTGCGGTACGTTGTCTGGGTGGTTATTATTGTTTTAATGCTCGAAACCTCGGGCGTGAAAGTCTCGGTTTTACTTGCAAGTATCACTGCACTGCTGGTAGGTGTGGGGTTTGGTATCCAGCAGCTTTTCAGCGACCTGGCATCGGGAATTGTATTGATTGTTGAACGCAACCTTCAAATTAACGACATCATCGAACTGGAGGACGACACGGTGGGGAAAGTAATTCACATCGGGCTGCGGACTTCGAAGCTGAAAACCCGCGACGACGTAATTCTGGTAGTTCCCAACTCGAAATTTGTAAACGACACCATCATTAACTGGAGCCAGATGGACTACAACACCCGGTTTTCGGTGAAAGTGGGCGTGGCTTACGGCTCCGACACAAAACTGGTTTCTGATATTTTGTACGACTGCGCCATCAAAAACAAAAATATTTCGGCCTCACCCAAACCGTTTGTCCGGTTTAACGATTTTGGCGATTCGTCGCTCGACTTCCAGGTATTTTTTTGGGTGAAAGAACCTTTCCTGGTTGAAAATACCAAAAGCGACATTCGCTACGCCGTCGATGATGCATTCCGTAAAAACGGGGTGCAAATCCCTTTCCCGCAGCGGGATGTTCACATCAAAACAAATGTAAAATAACATTCATGCTAAATTTTTTAAAATGAAGTATTTAAAAAGATTTGTTATACCAGTACTGCTTTTACTTTCGGGCATATTTTTAAGATATTTCCTAAAAGAACTCGACATCTCAGATAAAGAATTTGCCGGTTCTTTTGAACGGGTAGGTTCCATACTTTTAATTGTCAGTTTGGCATGGGCAGGCATTGCGTTTATCCGGATTTTTAAAAACATCTTTCTCGAAAAATACGATGTATCGAAAGAAAACAACCTGCGCTCACGCAAGTTTCAGACCCAGTTCAATATAATGGAGCGAATCATTGTATTTCTGATTATACTTATTTCCATTGGGCTGGTTTTAATGCTGTTCGAAGATGTGAAACGTATCGGCGTCAGCCTGTTTGCTTCGGCCGGTGTGGCAGGGGTAATAATCGGACTGGCGGCCCAGCGGGTTATTGGAGCGATTTTGGCGGGTATCCAGATTGCCATCACCCAACCCATCCGGCTCGATGATGTGGTGATTATAGAAGGCGAATGGGGCCGTATTGAAGAAATTACACTCACCTACACCGTGGTGCGCATCTGGGACCAGCGGCGACTGGTGGTTCCTTCCACCTACTTTTTCGATAAACCTTTTCAGAACTGGACCCGCACCTCTGCCGAAATACTTGGAACTGTTTTTATTTATA
>DATFJO010000242.1:0-5904 GCA_035269145.1 Tangfeifania sp.
ATTTTTTCTGGTAATAGTTAATATGCGCCAGTGTGTAATAATGGTTGGCAGAAAGTGGATCTACATCCATTGCCCTTTTGATATATTTTTCAGCCTGCGGCCAGTCCCCATGCGCAATAAAGAGTTCGGCCATTGCTTCCAGTCCATCGGTGTATTTGGGGTGTTGTTCCAGAGTTTCCAGCAATTGCCTGTACGTTGCCTGAAAATCCCAGTCCATCCAAAATGTTCTTCCCACGAATGACATTCCATATTCGGGAAGCGATTTATCAATATCAGCAGCAATCATAAAATTCTGAACGGCTTTTCCAAACCCTTCTTCGGCAGGCATATAACCCCAGGCGGCCAGCAAACCATAGCTTTGTACCAATCCATAATAGGCGCGGGCAAATTTTGGGTCATGAGCAACCGAAGCTTCATAATAACGGGTTGCCTCCCGAATAGAATCAGCATCCCATTTTAACTGGTAAAAACGGCCTTTTAAATATAATTCGTAAGCCTGTATATTTTTTGTGGGTTGGCTTACCAGTTGCTCCTGAATGTCAAAATGGCCAAAGTTTTCGCGGATTTGGTTGGCAATTAACAGGCTGATTTCATCCTGAAGCGCAAAAATATCTTCCATTTGACGGTCAAAATTATTCGACCAAAAATGGGTGCCGTCCTCTGCATTAATTAACTGCGCTGTAATGCGAACCCTGTTTTGAAACTTCCTTACGCTACCTTCTAAAACTGAACTAACTCCCAGCAAATTCGCAATTTTTCGAATGTCTTCATTTTTCCCCTTAAACGAAAACGACGAAGTGCGGGCGATTACTTTTAGTCCCTGAACTTTGGTCAGGGCGTTTATTATTTCCTCGGTAATGCCATCACTAAAGTATTCATTATCAGCGTCGGTGCTCATGTTTACAAAGGGAAGAACAGCGATTGATTTATCAGTAGATGAATTTAAATTGCTACTACCGGTATTGTTGTTAACCGACAACATAAGGCAATGATTTAGAGCAAATTTAGTAAATCGATATTTTTTTTGCTAAATAGGTTAACAACGTTCGATAACCTTGGTTCGATAACTGATTGAAATAAAAGCTTTTTATTTATTCCTCAAAACCCCAAACGGTATTACATCAAATAAATTCTGCACATTTAAGGTTTTTCCGGCCTCAAAGGTTTGTGTTGTTAACCGGTTTTCCAGAGCAGGTGTATTCATTTCCGGCAGTTCGATTTGTGTATTTTCCCACTCTTGCTCCAGAGGCATGCTGCCTGAATTTAACGGAAGAACGACAATCAAATACTTGTTTTTATAGCTCCTGCAAAAAGCAATAATATGCTCTTTGTATCTCCCTGAAACCTTCAGCGGAATGTAATTTCCTTTCAGGAAAAGTTCAGGCGACTGAATCCGCTCATTCAGTGTGAGCCAGGTAATCCATTGTTTTAGTTTGCCGTTTGTGGCATTCTGAAATAAATTATTTGCCAGTGCGGCAGCATCATTCCGATACTCATTTTGAAGTTCAACCAGATTTTCTGAAAGCGCATCGTAATCAACCGGCCGTCGGTTATCCGGATCAACAAAACTCAGGTTCCAGGTTTCTGTGCCCTGAAAAGTATCGGGAACTCCCGGAACTGTATTTTTCAAAATAAGCTGGGCGATGGAATTGGTAATTCCGTGCGGAATCACTTCTTCCATAAACCGAAGAAAACTTTTGGTAAATTCTGATTCGGCAGACAGGATCTTACGGACAAATGCAACTGTTTCGTTTTCGTAAAACTCGTCCGGATCGCTCCACGATGAGTTGACTTTTGCTTCGCGCATGGCTTTTACAAGGTACTCCTCCAAACGCCCTTTAAATGATTCGTCAATTTTGGCATCCATTGGTAAATGGGCGCACAAAACCTGGTAAATCAGGTATTCGTCGTTGGGTGTCGGAATTTCTTTGCCGCTGTCAAACTGCTTAAATTCACGGTTTAATCTGTACCATTCTTTTGTGGCTGCCATCCATGTTTCCGGCACATCGCTCAGCACATTCAGCCGTGCACGTGCATCTTCTCCCCTTTTTGTATCGTGGGTCGAAATCGCATTCATGGTTAACGGCTGCTTTTCCAGCCGTGCTTTCATGTAGTTGTGAAATGTGGCGGTACGAATTCCAAAATAGCCGGGTGAATCACCCACTTCATTGTGTCCGATAAACGGATTGTAGGAATAAAATGCAGTATCTTCGATGCCTTTCGCCATCAGCGGACCTGTAAATTGCATGCAGTGCCTGAAGAAACGATCAATCCGTGGTGATTCGTGTTCTGCTTCCGGATGGTTGAGCAGAAATAAATCTTCCAGCATTTTTAGCGGCTTTTCAAGTTCCGGATTCTTTTCAGTTGCTCTTCCAATGATTTTACTTACACTCTCTTTTTCATGATCGGAAAATTTGGAGGGCGAGCGGTATATTTTGTAAACCGGGCAAAACACCAAAAATTCGCCGATTGCTTTTTTAATTGTTTCGCCGCCGATATCCAGTTTCAGTACAGAACCCAGCGAAATACATTCCCGCGAGAGATTATCAAGCTCCCCTTTTAAACGATTATAAAGAATGAAAGTGTTTTTCTTGTAAAACACATCATCAAAATCGTCGGTTTTATCAATCCATTCGTTGTAATATTCATAGAAAAACGGACCCTTTTCAGGATTGGTAAGCAGGTTGTTTACAATGCCCAGAAAGTCGTATCCCGTCGATCCCTCCACCGGCCAGTCAGCAGGAATTTCTTCATCTTTTTCCAGTATTTTCTCCACCACAATATATGTTTCTTCTCCTGCTAAATTGCGCAATCGTTCAAGGTATTCTCCAGGATTGTACAACCCATCGATGTGGTCGATTCGCACCCCGTCAATTAATCCTTTTCTAATCCATTTGGCAATGATTTTATGGGTAGCTTCAAAAACGTGTTCATGCTGAATGTTGACGCAAATCAGGCCATTGATAGTAAAAAACCGGCGATAATTAATTTTCGTTTCGGTGTCTTTCCAATACGAAGGATAATAATACAATGCATCGATTATCTCTTTTAACCTTTCAGCATCGTTATTTGCTGTGTGCAAACATTCATCAATATACTCTTTTGTTTGCACCGAATCGGAATATTCCACAAACAATTTCCTCCGAAGCTCGTCAAAATTTTTGATGTTTCTTCCGGCATTCAGAAATGCCGCAACCGACACCGGAATGTGGGTACTTTTTTCGGCTTCAAGCAACTTTGGGTAGGCCGAAACTGACAGCGGGTACTGATTATCGAAATAGTTCAGTTTAAACCCGTTTTCATCAAAACTGATTGATAGTTCCCCATCTTCAATCAACTGCTCAAGCGGTTTTCCAAAAAAAGGCAACATTAGCTTCTTGTTCAGGTTTTCATCCGGATGGTCACTCAGAATATCAAAAAAATCATACCATTCTGAATTTTTTCCTTTCTCCAGCACATCATAAATCCAGGGATTTTCAGATGAAAAAGCCATGTGGTTGGGCACAATATCCTGTATCCAGCCAATTCCTTTTTCATGCAGTTTCTCAACGAGGGTTTCAAATTCCTGGCCGGTTCCAATTTCAGGATTAATTTTTAAAGGATTGGTTACATCGTAACCGTGGGTGCTGCCTTTCACAGCCTCAAACACCGGCGAAGCATATACGGTTTTTATGCCGGATTTCTGAAGATACGGAATCAGTTTTTTAGCATTTCTAAGTGTAAAATCTTTATTAAACTGAAAACGGTAAGTTGAAATTGGATTTTTCATAAAAAGCCCCCTTTTGTTCCCCCAAAGGGGGAAGATAAGATTTGAAATTTGAAAATTGAGTAAACATACAATCAAGCATTTTTTTCATTAACATCCCACGAACCGGGATAAAGTCCCCCTACCAGGGGATCTATGGGGCTGCTGCAAACATTACAATTCCAAGTGGTGGCAGCATAATGTTAATGGATTGGTCTTCTCCGTGATACGTCACGGGATTGGCTGCCACGCCACCAAAGTTTCCGGTGCCACTGCCGCCATACTGCGTGGCATCGCTGTTCAGGATTTCCATCCATTTGGTATCTTCCGGCACACCAATCCTGTAGTTGTGCCGCGGAACCGGTGTGAGGTTCACTACAACAATTACCGGATGTTCCTTTTTCTTATCATACCGTACAAAACTCAGTATCGAATTTTTTGAGTCGTTGGCATCAATCCATTGAAAACCTTCACTTGAAAAATCATTTTCATAAAGTGCCGGGAACCTGCGGTACACACTGTTCAGGTCTTTCATAAAAAACTGCAATCCTTTGTGCGATTCAAAATCGAGCAGGTGCCAGTCGAGGCTACTTTCATGATTCCATTCTTTCCACTGCCCCAGTTCCATTCCCATAAAATGGAGTTTTTTACCGGGGTGTGCAAACATGTAACCGAACAGCGTTCTTACATTGGCAAACTTCTGCCACTCGTCGCCAGGCATTTTATTAATGAGACTGCCCTTTCCGTGCACCACCTCATCGTGCGACAACGAAAGCATAAAATTCTCGTTAAACGCATACATAATACTGAAAGTCATCTGGTTGTGATGATAGCTGCGATGAACAGGTTCATGTGCAAAGTAATTCAGGGAATCGTGCATCCAGCCCATATTCCATTTCATTCCGAAGCCAAGTCCGCCGGTATAAACCGGACGGGTAACCATTGGCCAGGCAGTGGATTCTTCGGCAATTGTCTGAATATCGGGAAATTTTGTATAAAGTGATTCATTCAGATCGCGCATAAATTGAATGGCATCAAGGTTTTCGCGCCCACCGTGTTCATTGGGAATCCACTCCCCTTCTTTCCGGGAATAATCGAGGTACAACATGGAAGCCACCGCATCGACCCGAATTCCGTCGATGTGAAAACGTTCCATCCAACTGTGGGCGCTGCTAATCAGAAAATTTCTGATTTCGTTACGCCCGTAGTTAAAAATATAGCTGCTCCAGTCGGGATGATAACCCTTTCGCGGATCCTCGTGTTCGTACAGGTAAGTTCCGTCGAAAAAGTGCAGTCCGTGCTCGTCGCCCGGAAAATGTGACGGCACCCAATCCATAATCACACCAATATCGTTTTGGTGCAGATAATCGACAAAATACATAAAATCGTCGGGTGTTCCGAAACGGCTGGTCGGCCCGAAAAACCCTGTAACCTGGTAACCCCACGATCCGGAAAACGGATATTCGGTAACCGGCATCAACTCAACGTGTGTATATCCCATTTCTTTGACATAAGCGGCCAACTCTTCTGCCAATTCAGAATATGTCAGCACTTTGTTGTCCTCCTCAGGTTTCCTCCGCCACGATTCCAGATGTACTTCATAGACTGAAAACGGACTGTCGAGCGCATTCTTTTCGCCACGGGTTTGCATGTATTTTTTATCGTTCCAGTTGTAGTTGTAATCCCACACAACCGACGCTGTTTTGGGTGGCTGTTCGCTGTAAAACGCAACGGGGTCGGCCTTTTCAACCGAATAATTGTTGTGCTGCGATTTGATAAAATATTTATACGCTTCACCTTTGCCGATACCCGGAATAAAACCCTGCCAGATACCGGATTCATCTTCCCGCCGCCTTAGATAATGGGCATCTTTCGACCATCCGTTAAAATTACCAATCACCGAAACCGATTCGGCATTTGGCGCCCAAACCGCAAAAAATGTTCCTTTCACTCCTTTGATGTCCATCACGTGGGCACCCAGTTTTTCGTACAGTGAAAAATGCTTTCCTTCACGAAAAAGATAAATGTCGTAGTCGGTAATAAATTCAACCACATCCTGAACCGCATTTCCGGTTTCAGGAACCTGAGCTTCTTCCATTTTATTTTTATTTTTTGAACTTGACTTATTTTGTTTTTCGCTCATAATCGAAATTTTAATT
>DATFJO010000243.1:0-14961 GCA_035269145.1 Tangfeifania sp.
TCGCAAAAAAGGGGTACTGGATTTCTGGCAGTTCAATTTCGGGAAACGACCGGCTGAGGAGCTTTATAACATCGATGATGACCCGTACTGCATAAATAATTTGGCAGATGTGGAGAACTTTGACGACATCAAAACCAGGCTGGCAGATGAACTGTTCAAAAAACTCGAAGAACAAAACGACCCGAGAATTCTGGGCAATGGCGATGTGTTCGACAATTACGAATATTCAGGTGCTGTGCGCAACTACTACAACCGTTACATAAGTGGTGAAGATGTTCCGGCCGGCTGGGTGAATAAATCGGATTACGACCCGTATTTGAAAGAGGAATAAAAGCTTAGTTAACAAATTCTCAAAAACCTGTCAATTTGATACAGTTTACCATTTTGCCCAAACGATTTATTAATTTTGCAATTGATTAAAAAATGAAATTGAGGACAAATCGAATAATTAATAAGTTACCGTGAAAGTAATCGATATCATCAATAAAGCAGATAAGCCGGTTTTTTCGTTTGAATTGCTGCCTCCGCTGAAAGGAAACGACACCAGCCGGATTAACCGCACCATTGAAAGCCTGGTGGATTTTGATCCGAAATACATCAATATTACCACTCACCGCGACGAGGTAGAGTTTAAAGAACAACCCGATGGTTCGATTGTAAAACGGACCGTGAGAAAACGGCCGGGAACTGTTGCCATTGCAGCTTCTATTCAGCACAGGTACGGAATTCCGGTGGTGCCACACATTCTTTGCGGTGGTTTTACAAAAAGCGAAACAGAACATGTGCTGATCGATTTGCATTTCCTGGGAATTGAAAATGTACTGGCGCTGCGTGGCGACGGCGAAAAAAGCCAGCACATTTTCCGACCTGAAAAAGAAGGGCATGCCTACGCCACCGACCTGGTAAAACAAATTGACAACCTGAAAAAAGGAGTTTACCTGGAAAAGGATCTGAAAAACAACACGCCGCTCGATTTTTGCATCGGGGTGGCCGGTTATCCAGAAAAACATTTCGAAGCACCCAACATGGACCTCGATCTTACTTACCTGAAACAAAAAGTAGATGCCGGGGCCGATTATATCGTCACCCAAATGTTTTTCGACAACCGGGTATATTTCGATTTTGTTGAAAAATGCCGGACAGTTGGAATCAATGTACCGATTATTCCGGGAATTAAACCCATCAACCTGAAAAATCAATTGACGGTGCTGCCGAAAATTTTCAGCATCGACCTACCCAAAGAATTGTCCAACGAATTGGCAAAATGCAAAAACAACGAAGAAGCCCGCGAAGTGGGTACCGAGTGGGCCATTCACCAGTCGAAAGAGCTGGTGGCAAGCAATGTTCCTTCGCTCCATATTTACACTTACGGAATATCGGATAACGTGAAAAAAATTGTAAAGGCTGTGTTTTAGAAGAAAAAAATCCCGAAGAAAAGTCCCCGGGATGCTCAATATCTTATATGAAATCCTACGATTCAGGCCGAACTTCCACTTCCATGTTCATATTGTCGTTTTGTTTTTGGTTTGCCAGTTCCATCGAATAGAGCATGGCTTCAATCTGCCGAAGGTAATTCCGCTTGTCTTTGTTGGGGGCATAAACGTACCCGTAACCAACAATCACACGCTGATTTTCCACATCTAAAACAGCCAGCGAAACATAAGGCCCGCCCATAAAATCGTTTTTTAACCGCCAGAGTCCGCGCATTTCGGAAGCGTAATTTCCGTTGTGTTCACGAATATTAAAAACCTGGTTCACCCGGCGTTCGGTAGCCATGTAGCTGCCTTCGGTGGGGCCAGGTACATTTTCACGCAGCACGCTGTCGCGCACTTTCATCAGGTAATTTTGGGTGAAAGCACTGTCGGAAACATAAGGGAAAGTGTAAAGTGCAATTCCCTGCGAAATTTCCGGGGTTTCGAACCGCAGCCAAATAAAATCTTCCTTTTGTTCTGCAATCTGAAAACCAGGCGAAACTTTCATGGTGATGCCAAAATCTTCGTTCAGTACATTGTAAATTCCTCTTTCATAGTATTTATCGTAATTCATAGATAAACGTTCGCGTTCAGCACGAACGAAATAGGACATGATACGGTTTTTATGCTCATTAAAAATTTCCACAAACTCTTCGGGCGTTTTTGCCTCTATGATTATTGTGGCCTGCGGATATGCCCAAACATCATCCTGAAACACGACCCTGGCAGAATCGACATTAGGTGAGACACGGGTCTGTAAAATATTTCGGGTGCTCTTGAAAATACTTTTGAATCCCTCACGCGGAACTTTCACGAGGTCGAACAGTGGTTCGTCCTGCGGAAGGGCAAGATGCTCCTGCGCGAGTGTTTGCCTGACCGCTGTCCCGGGTTCCGAATCCCACGCATCATTTGACATAACTACCACCACTTCTCCGGCTTTGCCGGTAATATTTTTGTGCATAACTGTGCTTCCGTCGTCACACGATGCAAAAGCTGCAAAAGTGATCAAAAGAATGATCCGGTTTATAATTTTCAGTCTCATTTTTTATCAGATTTTTTATTTCGGGGATTAATCTACAAAAATCTTACCAGCATTGAAATAAAAATCCCGTTTATGACAAAATGCATAAACGGGATTTTTCAGCTTTTCAGCAGCACATTAACCTTTTATTTTCTCAGCTTCTTCTGTGCTTTCACTTTTTTCGTCACCTTCGTCTTCCTTGGTGGCTTTTTTAAATTCTTTCATCCCTTTTCCAAGGCCTTTCATCAATTCCGGAATTTTGCGCCCGCCAAAAAGAAGAAGTACTATAATTAAGATGATAATTATTTCCTGTGGCCCGATAAATCCTGCAATTATAAATAAATTCATGGTTCAAATTTAAAATGTTCTGCTGCAAAAATAGAATTTTTTTAATTAAAAAGTTCCATTAATCATTTTTATTATATCATTCGCATTGGCATAAAGAACTAATGCCAAAAGTAATATCATTCCTGTAATTTGCGCATACTCCATAAATTTTTCGCCCGGTTTCCGTCCGCTCACCATTTCAAAAAAGAGGAACATCACGTGCCCGCCGTCGAGTGCGGGGATTGGCAGCAGGTTCATAATGGCAAGAATAATGGAAATGAATGCCGTCATGTTCCAAAATGCAAACCAGTCCCATTGAGAAGGAAAAATATTCCCGATAGTTGCAAACCCGCCAAGCGATTCATACGCTTTTGTTTCGGGGCGGAAAAACAATTTAAACTGTTTCAGATAATCCTGGGTGGTTTGCACGCCGCGGTTAATTCCAGCCGGAATCGATTCAAAAAAACCATAATCGACGGTTGCCAGCTCAAGTACATCCGGATTGTTGTAAGCTGCATAATAACCGAGCTTCCCCTCTTCAGTAACTTCAACTTCTTTTGAAATGGTGTTGCCATCGCGTAGCATGGTAAGTTGTACCATCTCATTTTTTTTAGATGCCAGATAATCGGAGAACTGATCGTAAAATTCAAAATTTTTGCCATCTACTGTTACAAAAACGTCACCACTTTGCAATCCGGCTTCTTCGGCAGGAGAGTCTTTTGCAACCTGCCCCACCTTGATATCAAATGGCTTTCGCCAACTGATAACTTCTTCCTTGGTTTTCAGCAACAGCGCCAAATCCGAATCGCTTATTTCCACATCAACCAGCTCGCCGTCTCTATTTACCTGAACAGACTTTGCATCGTCGAGTACGATAGTGGGAACAATTTTGCTGAAATTTTCGACCTGCTGATTACCGACCGAAACAATTTTATCACCGTCGCGGAATCCGATTTCTTCACCAACTTCGCTTACTTCAATTCCATATTTCACATTCTCAGTAGGCAGATACGATTCACCCCAGGCATAGGAAATACCAATGTAAATAATTACGGCAAACAGGAAATTCATCATCACGCCTCCCAGCATAATCAGCAAACGCTGCCAGGCCGGTTTAGCCCTGAATTCGTGAGGTTGCGGAGGCTGTTTCATAGCTTCCTTATCCATCGACTCGTCAATCATCCCCGATATTTTTACGTAACCACCAAGCGGCAGCCAGCCCACACCGTATTCGGTTTCGCCCTTCTTCACTTTAAACAGCGAAAACCAGGGATCAAAAAACAGGTAAAACTTTTCAACCCTTGTTTTAAACAACCGGGCAAACATAAAATGCCCGAATTCGTGTAAAACCACAAGAATTGAAAGGCTTAAAATTAGTTGAGCTGCTTTTATTAATATTGTCTCCATTCTTTTCTGTTCTTCTTAAATAGTATTTTCTGTTAACAAATGTGCTATTCTTCTTGTTTCGGCATTGGTTTGAATTAAATCATCAATGTCCGGTTTCTCAACGAAACTCACTTTCTGCATGGTTTTTTCAATGATATCCGGCATTTGCAAAAATCCTGTCTGCCCTTTCAAAAATGATTCCACAACAATTTCGTTGGCTGCATTTAAAATACAGGGCATGTTTCCGCCGGCATCCAAAGCCTCAAAAGCGAGTGCAAGGTTACGAAATTTTTTTGTATCGGGCTGAGCAAATTCAAGATTTGGGTAATCGAGAAAATCAAAACGCGGAAAACTGTTTTTAATGCGGTATGGAAAGCCGAGTGCATATTGAATTGGAAGCCGCATATCGGGCAATCCCATTTGTGCTTTCAAGGAACCGTCTTCGAACTGAACCAGCGAGTGAATGATTGACTGCGGATGGATCACCACGTCGATTTTTGACGAGGGCAACCCAAACAGCCAGCGTGCTTCAATTACCTCGAAACCTTTATTCATAAGAGAAGCAGAATCAACTGTAATTTTAGCCCCCATTTCCCAGTTGGGATGGTTCAGGGCATCATCTACGGTAACGGTTTCCAGTTCTTTTATCGATTTTTCACGAAACGGCCCACCTGAACATGTCAGTATAATTTTTTCGATGGGATTGGTAAATTCCCCCACAAGGCATTGAAAAATAGCAGAGTGTTCGGAATCTACCGGAATAATATCCACCTGTTTTTCTTTGGCCAGGTTTGTAATGATATCGCCGGCAACCACGAGCGTTTCTTTATTGGCCAGTGCAATATTTTTGCCTGCTTTTACCGCATGATATGTGGGCACCAGCCCCGAATAACCAACCATTGCAGTGAGCACCATATCGATGGTTTCCATTTGCACCACCTGGTTGAGCGCCTCGCTGCCTGCAAATACTTTTATGGGTTCATTCTGAAGTGCATCTGCCACCTCGCTGTACTTTTCCTTGTTGGCAATTACAACGGCATTGGGCTGAAATTGCCGGGCCTGCTGGATAAGCAGTTCGATATTGTTGTTTGCTGTTAAAACTTCCACCTCAAAAAGATCGGGATTTTCTCCGATAACTTCGAGCGACTGGGTTCCGATTGACCCTGTTGAACCGAGAATGGCAATTCTTTTTTTCTCCATAAATTTTAGAAATCAATATATTCTTCAGGATCGACGGCTGTACCGTTGTGCCAAAGTTCAAAGTGAAGATGGGGCCCGGTGGTCATTTCACCCGTATTCCCGATTATGGCAATTGCTTCGCCTGCATGTACTTTATCTCCTACGTTTTTCAACAGTTCGGCATTGTGTTTATACACCGAAATCAGTTCGGCTTCATGCTGAATATAAATCACATACCCTGTTTCAATTGTCCAGCCCGAAAAAACCACAGTACCGTCGAGCACCGAGGAAATGCGGCTGTTGGGTTCGCCTACCAAATCAACTCCCAGATGATCGGCAGAGGATTCAAAACTGTTGGATACAATCCCTTTTACGGGTACAAAAAAATGTACCTGGCTAAGGCTTACTCCTCCTGAAGGTTCGTTGCCGAATGAAAGACTGGTTTGTTCAGCAAGTAATTTATCCTGAAAAACAGAATCGTGGTTATAACTTTGAAAATCAACTTCATTTGGCTCCACATTGGCATCAGCAACCATATTGTCGCCCGGTTGCTGGCCGTTCAGTATCGCCTGAATCCCCCTGAAAAATTCATCCCGTTTCTGCAGTTCGTTTTCCAGCGAATCTACTTTAAGGGCAGTTTCAACCAGTACCTGGCGGTATTCAGCTTTCGGATAACCGGGAATGTACTCGCGCAAACCGGTTGTGGCAATCAGCAAAATAACAAGTACCACAATAATTGCCGATAGCAAACTGGTAATGGTAAACACCTTTAGCCGGGTGAGTTTCATGCTCCAAACCGACTGAAAAGTAGTGTCGTTATAAATGATCAACCGGTAACGGTCGCTGAGTTTTTTAAACAATTTTTCTTTCACTTCCCCTGGGATTTTTTGCGCGGTACAAATTTAGAAAGAAATGAGAAACAACCTCAGTGTTTAGATTTTTTTAACCTCTCGCATTCAATTTGAAAGCAATCGAAATGAACAATTTATCCCCATTTTGCAATGGCTTGGCTATTTCACTGGGTAATAAATTTTTGTGTGCCATTTATTGGGGTCAGGTTCTGTTGCTGCATCGGTAATGTATTGTTCTACCGGGGCACCATTCATTTTAAACCCGTGCTGCTCAATCCATTGCTGAAGGTTGCCGTGGGCTTCCTCCAGCTTCCCGGGGTCGCCAAAATAATCAATTGTGCCACATATCCCCGGATTAAAAGTGCCGGTTCGAACCGGATCTTCCGGCAAAATGAGTTCCGAAACAGGGTAACCGCATTCCAAATCGATGGTATCGCTTTTCATTTCATGATAAATGGCAAATGGCGGACCGGTTATCCGCGCAGTAGTAGCTGCCACAAAATTTCTGACGGACTGATACATTTCATTCATCCGTGAACTGACATCGCTGTATACAATTTTTTCGCGAATACCGGCATATTCAAAAGAATCAGGTTTGCGAAGCTCAACAATCATGGCATCCTCCTGTTCCAACACCCGGCAAACTGTATTTAAATATTCGAGTCCGTCTTTCATTTCAGGCCCGATTTTACTGTTTTTAAGCAACCCGCCCCACCTTGCAAAAGGATTGTATCCGACATCGCAGGTTAAAATCCAGGTGAGTGCAGTTTCACCTCCGTTTTCTTCAAACAGAAACTTCATGGTGCCGGGTTTTTTTTCCGGAAACTGAAGCACACAAAACACAGAATCGTAAGGCGCCGACTCAGTAATGGTCAGTTTTCCAACACCAATGTCATCGAAATTACTTTTCCAGATAACGCCAGCTCCCTGGCCAACACCATTGTTGTTAAATTCTGTTCTCAAATCCGGATCGGTGATGTGCCACTTCGACCATTTCTCCCAGTTGTACAGGTCATTTATCTGGCTGAAAACAATTTTTGGAGATGCATCGATTTTTGCATTTCGCTCAATTTCGACATGCTGTGGCAACAAATAGGCACTCATGATAAAAACCGCGAATACAAATAGGAGCCACATCAGAAACCGGACAAATTTTTTCATAGCTGAAATTTTAAGAATGATTGAAATTAGTTCATTTTTTGTTTCTGACAAAAAGTGGCGGCAGCAGTTCAGTAAATTCTTTTGAATTGTTTTTCGGGCTGACTTTTGTTCTTTGCAGAAAATGCAATTATTAGTTAATTTGACTGACAATATTTTCTGATAACCAGGAATCATGACTTCAAAAAATTTATTTTACCG
Source organism: Tangfeifania sp. (assembly GCA_035269145.1). GTDB lineage: Bacteria > Bacteroidota > Bacteroidia > Bacteroidales > Prolixibacteraceae > Tangfeifania. The sequence goes on from DATFJO010000243.1 coordinate 7,596, forward strand.
TCCGGCAAGCTGGATTTTACAAGGCACATTGGTCAGCATTTTTCTTTGGGCCGCTTATTATTATTTTTTCCGATTTCATTTTGAATGGATTCCCCTTAGCTTTGGAATGATACCATTGTTTAAAATATTGCGGGAAATGATTGTGGTTCAAAACCTGTCATATATCTTTGGCGGAATTGTTATGATCTTATTGTCTTCCGCCATCTTATTTGCATGGTACCTATTGCTTGTAAAACATGCACCCGGAACACAATATATCTCAAAAAATAAAGAAGAGTGAAAATATTATATTTGCGGTTAAATTTTAAAATCAAAAGTAAAAAATGAGAAGATTGAACGTATTGCTGCTCGTTGTAATTCTGTTTGTGGGCAGGGCAGTAGCTGACGAAGGGATGTGGCTTCCCTCGCTGATTCACAAACTGAACATTGACGAAATGCAGGAAATGGGCCTCGAACTGAGTGCCGAAGACATTTACAGCATAAACAATTCAAGCCTGAAAGATGCAATAGTTGCACTCGATCGAGGTTCATGTACAGCCGAACTTGTTTCCGGCGATGGGTTGCTGCTCACCAACCACCATTGTGGTTTCGGCGAAATCCAGACCCACTCGAGTGTTGAAAATGACTATTTGCAGGATGGTTTCTGGGCCATGTCGCGCGATGAAGAACTGCCAAATCCGGGAAAAACAGTTTCATTTTTGGTACGCGTGGAAGATGTTACCGATCAGGTTCTGTCAGATATTACTGATGAAATGACTGAAAAAGAACGCAGCAGTATAATTAACTCAGCAACGGGAAGCATTGAAAGCAAAGCCAAAGGCGATACACATTACGAAACCTACGTGCGCAGCTTTTTCAACTCAAACAGGTACTACCTTTTTGTAACAGAAACTTTCCGTGACGTCCGTTTAGTGGGGGCTCCTCCTCAGGCGCTCGGAAAATTTGGCGGCGATACTGATAACTGGATGTGGCCCCGGCATACTGCCGATTTCGCCATGTTCCGGGTTTACAGTGGTCCCGACGGAAAACCAGCCGATTATTCGGAAGACAATATTCCCTACCAGCCCAGGCATTTTCTGCCCGTTTCTCTGAAAGGAATAGAAGAAAGCGATTTTGCAATGGTGATGGGTTACCCCGGAGGCACTAACAGGTATAAAACCTCTTACGGTGTTGATTATACCATGAAAGTGACCAATCCGGTACGCGTTGAAGTGCGTGAAAAGAAACTCGATATTCTGGGCGACTACATGAAAACCAGCCAGAAAGCACGCATTCAGTATGCCTCGAAATACGCACGCAGCTCCAACTACTACAAATACAGCATCGGGCAAAACAGGGGGCTCGATAACCTGAATGTAATTTCAAAGAAAAAAGCACTTGAAGATGAATTTACACGCTGGGTAAATTCAAGTAATGAACGCCGTGAAAAATACGGGAAAGCACTGGAATACATTGCGGATTCATATTCTGAAAGCAGCGACAGCAGAGCCCGGGAATACATGGCTGAAGCAATGATTCGCGGCCCCGAAATTTTTATGTTTGCCTACCGCGCACTTCCACTCTACCGAATGCTGGAAGATGACGATACAAACTACGACCGCGTCAATATGGTAGCTGAAAGAATGAAGGAGAGTCTCGACCGTCATTTTAAAGACTACCACGCACCAACCGATCAGAAAGTAGTTGCCGAACTTCTCGGGTTGTACGCCGAAAACAATGATCCAACATATTATCCCGAATTTTTTGAAGACGCGCAGAAAAAAGGTTTCGAAAAATACACGGAAAAAATGTTTAAAAAATCGATATTCAATGAGAAAGAGGAACTGGAGGAGTTTCTTCAGGATCCGGATTTTAAAACGTTGAAAAAAGACCCTGCTTTCCAGGCTGCCCGCGATATTTTTGACAAATACCGCGAAATTGGCGAATTGGCCGGTGAAAAAGATGAGCAGTTAAGCACGGGACGCAGGTTGTTTGTGGCTGGCTTAATGGAAATGCAGGCCGACAAAAATTTCTACCCGGATGCCAATTCAACCATGCGCCTCACTTACGGAAAAGTATTGGATTATGAGCCACGCGATGGCGTAATCTACAAATACTACACCACCACCGACGGATACCTCGAAAAAGAAATTCCGGGCGACGATGAATTCCATGTACCCGAAAGAATGAAAGATTTACTCCTGGCTGAAGATTTTGGCCGTTATGCAAACAAAAACGGCGAACTGGTTGCCTGCTTCATTACCAACAACGACATCACCGGCGGCAACTCAGGAAGCCCGGTAATTAACGGCAACGGCGAACTCATCGGTATTGCATTCGACGGCAACTGGGAAGCCATGAGTGGTGACATTGCTTTCGAGCCCGACCTGCAGCGCTGTATCAATGTCGACATCCGTTTTGTATTATGGATCATTGACAAATACGCCGGCGCAACCCACCTCATCGATGAGATGGAAGTGGTTGAATAGGTTGACTTTGCTGTCATTTCGACGAGTATCCGAGGAGAAATCTGTTACACATTAAGAGATTTCTCACCCGGAATACCAGGATTCGAAATGACATAAAAATATTCAAAAATCCCGCTAATTTACGGCGGGATTTTTTATTCCTCATTTGCTTATTGTTGAATTTACTCACTACTTTGTACTCAATACTCATTTCTATTAAAATAAAATGGCCAGACCAAAAATTACAATTTACACTGATGGCGCCGCACGCGGAAACCCGGGGCCGGGAGGTTACGGAATTGTGCTGATTTCGGGGCAGCACCGCAAGGAACTTTCGCAGGGTTACCGCAACACCACCAACAACCGCATGGAACTGCTGGCAGTAATTACGGCACTCGAAGCCCTGAAAATCCCCGGCAGCGAGGCTACCATTTACACCGACTCTAAATATGTGGCCGATGCTGTAGAAAAAGGCTGGGTGTTCAACTGGGTAAAAAAACGGTTTAAAGGAAAAAAGAACGTCGACCTGTGGATGCGATTCCTCGAAATCTATAAAAAGCATTTGGTGAAATTTGTGTGGGTAAAAGGCCATGCCAACGATCCGTTGAACGAACGCTGCGATGAATTAGCTGTGGAAGCTTCGCTGCAACCCGGCCTGCCAGAAGATGAAGGCTATAAACCGGAAGGCTAGAATATTTTTGTTTTGTACTAATTTAAAATTTCAGTTCCAACTGCTCGTCTTTTAATCGAAACGACTGCCGGTGATATTTGCTTATGCCGTTCACTACAATTGCTTCGCGGTGAAATTTGGTGGCGTATCCTTTATTCCGGTTCCAGCCATAATGCTCAAACTCAGCATGAATTTTTTCCATGTACTCATCGCGCCAGGTTTTGGCAAGCACCGACGCTGCGGCAATAGAAAGAAAACGCCCATCTCCTTTTATCATGCAGGTAAATGGTATGTTGGTTTGCGGCCGAAAACGATTCCCGTCGATGAGCAAATGCTGCGGTTTCATTTTCAATTTTTGAATGGCCCTGTTCATTGCCAGAAATGAAGCATTCAGGATATTTACTTTGTCAATTTCTTCATTTGAAACCAACTCCACAGCCCAGGCCAGGGATTCCTCTTCAATAATCGGGCGCAGTTCATTGCGTTGTTGTTCAGAAAGTTGTTTGGAATCATTCAGGAAAGGATGTTCAAAACCATCTGGCAAAATAACGGCGGCTGCTGCCACCGGCCCGGCCAGGCAACCACGGCCGGCCTCGTCGCAACCAGCTTCAATCCAACCTTTTTTATAAAATGCAAGTAGTGGTTCAGTCATTTTTTTATCCGTACCAGAATTTAAACTACACCAGCGAATCCCCTTTTTGTATTCTCACATCGGTAACAAACTGTTTAATTTGCTGTTCGTCTTCTTTTCGGCAAATCATCAAAGTGTCATTCGACTCGGCAACAATGTACCCATCCAATCCGTGAAGAACCGCTACTTTTTCATTATTCACGTCTACAATACAATTGCTGGTGTCATAAGTAAGCACATTCTCACCGCTTAGCACATTCCCATTTAAGTCTTTGTCTTTATTATCATACAAAGAACTCCAGGTTCCAAGGTCGCTCCAACCAAAATCGGCTGTCAGAACGTACACATTTTCCGCCTTTTCCATAATGCCGTAATCAACTGAAATTCCCTGGCATTCGGAGTAGGTTTTATTGATGAAATGCACTTCATCTTCGGTATTGTACAACTTGATTCCATTGGCAAAAAGCGATGAAATGCCGGGCAAGTGGGTGTCGAATGCTGCTATAATAGAAGGAAGCGACCAGATGAAAATTCCGGAATTCCAAAAGAATTCACCGCTGTCGACAAATATTTGAGCCATTTCGCTGTCGGGCTTTTCAGTAAAGGTTTTTACTTTATGCAGGTTGTTAAGCTGTTTGAACTTCACTTTATTTTTCACCTGAATGTAGCCATAACCTGTTTCGGGTCTGCCCGGTTTAATTCCGAGGGTTAAAAGTGCATCCCGGTCTTCCACAAATTCGAGCCCGTTTTTAATCTGGCGGACAAATTCTTCCTCTTTCAGAATTAAATGATCAGACGGTGCGACAACCAGTTTTGCATCAGGGTTTTTAATTTTAATTTTATAGGCTGCATAGGCAATACATGGTGCGGTATTCCGGCGAAGCGGCTCCAGTAAAACCTGGTTCTCTTCCAGTTGCGGAAGCTGCTTAAGAACCAAATCTTTATAACTAACGCTTGTTACTACCAAAAAATTCTCTTTCGGAATAAAAGAAGAATAACGATCGTAAGTTTGCTGGATTAACGTGCGTCCGGTTCCCAGAATGTCCAAAAACTGTTTGGGCCGCGTGCTTCTGCTCAGGGGCCAGAAACGGCTACCAACACCGCCGGCCATTATAATACAGTAATTATTTTCCATTAAATATTGTTTTCTGTACAGGCAAAAATATGAAAATAAGTAAAATCAGTTAAAAATACGCGGCATTTTAAAAGAAGTTACTGTCACTATTTCGCATCACAATATTTTGATTCAGCTATTAATATTGTAATTTTATCCGAAATCTTTTTGCGTCCTGTTTTATTCGGAACGCATCGGGAAAAAACAATTAAATATGAATTTCTTTTTTCATGTAGGACGTTACTTCACCATGCTTCGCCGTATTTTCGGGCGTCCTGAAAAACATAAATTATATGTTCGCCAGCTATTTCAGGAAATCGATACGCTGGGAGTAAATTCTGTCTGGATTGTAATTATTATTTCAATTTTCATCGGTGGAATTATGACCATCCAGTTTGCCTACAGTATGTCGAACCCGATTTACCCTTCTACCCTGGTGGGACTTGGCACCCGTGATGTTCTTATTCTGGAGTTTTCGTCTACGATGCTGGCATTGATTATGGCCGGAAAAATCGGCTCGAACATTACCTCCGAAATCGGCACCATGCGGGTAACTGAACAGATTGATTCGCTGGAAATTATGGGAGTAAATTCGGCAGGCTACCTCATTCTTCCAAAAATTGTAGCTGTAGTTTTTATATTTCCTTTTTTGTTTATAATCAGTGTTTTTTTCGGGTTGCTTGGCGGACTTGTTACAGGGCCCATTGCCGGTGTAATTACAATCCCTGAATACCTCGAAGGAATAAGGTGGTTGTTTTACCCCTACTACGTTACTTTCTCCATCATTAAATCACTGTTTTTTGGGTTCCTGGTGGCTTCTGTGCCAGCCTATTTTGGCTACTACGTAAAAGGCGGTGCGCTCGAAGTAGGAAAAGCAAGTACCACAGCAGTAGTAAATACAAACATTCTTATTTTGTTTTTCGATTTAATTTTAACACGACTTCTACTCACATGATACAGGTAAAAAATTTATATAAATCATTCGATGGCAGCCCTGTTCTGAAAGACATTACCACCCGTTTTGAGCAGGGAAAAACAAACCTGATTATCGGGCGCAGTGGCTCGGGAAAAACGGTTTTGCTAAAATCCATCCTTGGATTGTTCGATATTGACAAGGGCGAAGTGTGGTACGGCGATAAAAATTTTATAGAAATCGGCCGTAAAGAACGCAAGCAGATGCGCCGCGAAATTGGAATGGTATTCCAGGGAGGCGCACTTTTCGACAGCCTGACGGTTGAAGCCAACGTTCGCTTTCCGCTCGATATGTTTACCCATCAATCATCGAAAGAAAAACAGAAAAGGGTTGATTTTTGCCTCGAGCATGTAAACATCGGGAAACCGGCGTTTAAACTGGCTCCCAGCGAAATCAGCGGTGGCATGCAAAAACGTGTAGCCATTGCCCGCGCCATTGCCCTCAATCCGAAATACCTGTTTTGCGATGAGCCCAATTCAGGCCTCGACCCGGAAACCGCCACTGTAATAGATAAACTTATCCAGGACTTAACTAAAGAATTTCAGATGACCACCATTATCAATACTCACGATATGAATTCGGTGGTTGATATTGGTGAATCTGTTCTTTTTATTTCGAATGGTGAAGTTGCCTGGGAAGGAACCAACAAAGAAATTCTGGATACCGATAATCAGAAACTCAACGATTTTATATTTGCCAATAAACTTTACGCGCAAATGAAAGAAGAACAGAACAAGAATAAATGATTTTTTTACGATTGTTTTGGAGTGTTTTGCAGTTTCAGGAAAAGTGTTTATATTTGCAACCCGTTAGCGAAGAAATTTCATTGAAATACAAAATATATTGCGGGATGGAGCAGTTGGTAGCTCGTTGGGCTCATAACCCAAAGGTCGTAGGTTCAAGTCCTGCTCCCGCTACTTTTAAAATCACAATAAAAGCCTGTTAGTTAAATACTTGCAGGCTTTTTTGTTTTATGTTGGGACACATACAGGACACATTGTAAGTTTTAACTACCAAACTAACTAGGAAGCAAGTTAAGTAACCCTAATCTATTAATTCTAAAATAGCTGAAAAATTTATACTTCGGAGTACTTTTGTATTATACTATGAAACTAAGCTTAATTCTTCTCTTGTTGTTGATATTCTCGGTACTGACTCCTTCTTTGGCAAACAACATAAAGACAGGAACCCAACGTATCAAAAAAATTGTTAGCGAGCAAGGTTTCTTCCAGAATACGGTTAACAACATTACATCCGACAGTTATGGCTTTTTATGGGTTGCCACACCCAATGGTTTGGTAAAGTATAACGGATATACATTTTGAGTTTTTCTCAATTAAACATTAAATTTACTATCACCATATTGCTCTGCTAAATCTCCGAAATGTAAACAATACAATGCATGTGTTCCATTCAAATATAAATGTTCACACTCATGAGAAGGAAGAGTCATAAATTCTTCTTTATTAATATATGGTGGTTGTACTAATGTAATATTTGGTGTCATTTTTCTAATCAGATTAAATAATTT
>DATFJO010000244.1:0-4845 GCA_035269145.1 Tangfeifania sp.
GACGAACAAAAGCTCGACAACCGCCTGATTCGCGATTTAAATGAACATGGAAAGAAAAAGCTTGGAAACATCTTTCGAAACTGGCTGCCTTCGTCTATGATTCCGGTTTTTACCGAACTGCTTACAGTCGATCCTGAAAAGGAATGTCACCAGGTTTCGGCAGTCGAACGTAAAAAAATAAAATACCTTCTGAAAAATCTGCGGTTTAAAATTATTAGTCACCGTTCGTTTAAAGAAGCAATTGTTACTGCCGGCGGAATCCCGACAAAAGAAATTTATCCGAAAACAATGGAATCCAAGTTTACAAAAGGATTTTACTTTGCAGGCGAAGTAATCGATCTCGACGCCGAAACCGGCGGATACAACCTGCAAATTGCATTTTCAACCGGATGGGTGGCCGGAAATTCATGCATAAGTCATAAACCGTCAAGCGGTTCCATCCGCTAGACGGATACCTTAAGGTTACTCAAAAATATTTTTTACCCGCCCAACTTCACCGGTTTCAAGCATTACTTTTATTCCGTGTGGATGACTTGCCGATTTTGTGAGGATCCGTTTTACAATTCCATCCGTCAGTTCGCCGGAGCGCTGATGCTGTTTCTGAACAATTTCCACCTCAGCTCCAATCTGAATATTTTTTCTTTGTTTACCGTCCATTACTTTTGTTTTATGAATGTCCACAATGTGTCATATCGTTTATTTGTTAGTCATGCTAAACTTGATTCAGCATCTCATACTATTAATAATCAGCAAATTACCAAAGAGCCCCTAAAACAAGTTCTTCACAGGAAATCGCTTCGCGGAGGGTGACGATCGCTTTATGATGCATAACGGATATTCAAATTATTGTTTTATTTTTTCGGTTATTTTTATTTTCACCTCAAGAATAACATATTAAAACTGAATTCAATCAAAAAAAATGTTTTTCCTTTAATTCAGAATTTGAACAAAAAGTCTGTTTTGCTTGTGGTTGGTATGTATTAAATCCGTTGCGGATAATTTTGCACTGAAACAATAAAAAAATATGTGGGCAATATTCGGACTGCTGTCGGCAGTTTTTCTCGGCATCTACGATATTTTCAAGAAATCATCGCTGAACGAAAATGCGGTGATACCGGTCTTGTTTTTTGCCACACTCACCAGCGCCGTTATTTTCATACCCGTTGTTACCGGTTCGGCATTTTACCCTGAGCCGTTCCAGCAAATAGGATTGTACGCGCCAAAACTTACTCTTGGTGAACACCTGCAGGTTTTACTAAAAGCAGCCATTGTTATTTCAAGCTGGATTCTGGCATTTTTTGCCCTCAAAAACTTACCCATCAGCATATTTGCACCCATCCGGGCCACCAGTCCGCTATGGACTTTAATCGGGGCTATTATCATTTTTCAGGAGCGACTGAACCTGCTTCAATGGGTGGGCATTACGTTAACTCTTGGATTTTTCTACCTTTTTTCTACCGCCGGCAAACGGGAAGGTATTCATTTCCAGAAAAACAAATGGGTGTTTTTTGTAATTGCAGCCACCATGCTCGGGGCAATCAGCGGGTTATACGATAAATTTATTATTGGCCGCATCGACCGGATTGCTGTGCAGGGATGGTTTTCGTTTTACCAGGTGGCGATTATGCTGCCGGTTCTCGGAATTTTTTGGTACCCTACCCGTAAAAAAACAACCCGGTTTCGCTGGAGGTGGGCCATTCCGGCTATCGGAATTACGCTGGTAGTTGCTGATTTTCTCTATTTTTATGCGCTAAGTATTGAAGACTCGATGATATCGATTATTGCTGCCCTGCGACGAAGCAGCGTGCTAATTGCTTTTGTTCTTGGCGCACTTATTTTTAAAGAACAAAACCTGAAAAGCAAAGGAATTTTTCTGATCGGAATCCTGGTGGGTATACTGATGATAACGCTGGGTAGCAGGTAGAAACACATAATTTTGCGTCTCTACTTCCAGTAGTCAAACATTTCTCCATCCATTCCATACGCCGGATCCTGGTCGGGAAGTGGCACATTGGCGATATTTTGTTTGGCAGATTCAAGTTCTTCATCTTTCCCATAATTCATGTCGTAATTTTTCCCGCCCGGATAAGCACCTACCACGGCAAATCCATCGCCTGAATCAATATTTTTGTGCGAAGTGCCGGCCGGCAACACGACCAAATCGCCTTTCTCAATCCGGACAGGATCGTTACCCGGCCCGCCCAGTTGAACCTCGGCCCAGCCGTCGTAAACTCCGAGCGCTTCATGTGTATCCGAATGGTAATGATGATAGCTGAAAATACCGTTCCGCCATGATCCGCCCCAGTTATTTTCAGAAAAAACCTGTTCTATTAAAGCAGCGGGCTCGCCTTCTGTAAAGTCAAAAACATTTTTGTAAAGCAAAACCGGCAGATTTGGGTTGTTCGGAAAATTCCCGTTCTCTTCCAGTTGTAAGGTAATTATTTCTGCATTTTTGTTTGTTTGTGCATTCATATTACTCAGGTTTAAAATAAACAATCCGGTTAAAAGCAATCTTAATTTCATTTTCTATTCATTAACCACTTCTGTCTTTCTTAACAATTTATCCTTTCTTTTTGTTATTTTGGCGCTCCGAAAATTGAAAAAACAAACATGGAAAGAACAGCAAAAGAATACCTGTTACTGGTTTTAAAAGGAATGGGAATGGGCGCCTCAGACGTGGTGCCGGGGGTTTCAGGTGGAACCATCGCCTTTATCACCGGAATTTACGAAGAGTTAATCAATTCCATAAAATCCATCAACCTTCATGCCTTGAAACTGTTTTTTTCCGGGAAGTTTGGAGAATTCTGGAAAGCCATTAACGGCACGTTTCTATTAAGCGTTCTTTTGGGTATTGCAATCAGCGTATTTTCACTGGCTAAACTGCTGGAATACCTGCTCATCAATTATCCCATTCTGGTGTGGTCATTCTTTTTCGGGCTCATTGTGGCTTCGGCTATTTATGTTTCGCGGGCCATAAAAAAATGGAATGCAGGAACTGTGATTGCCGGAATTGCGGGAATTGTGATTGCCTATTTCATCACAGTTATTTCGCCGGCCGAAGCCAATGCAGCCTGGTGGTTTATTTTTGTTTCGGGCGCCATTGCCATCTGCGCCATGATTCTTCCTGGAATTTCAGGCAGTTTCATTTTGGTGCTGCTGGGAATGTACAAATTTATACTGGCTGCCGTGGGCGATTTTAACATTGCCGTAATCGCGGTTTTTCTGGCGGGCGCAGCCATTGGGATTATCGCTTTTTCAAACATACTTTCGTGGTTTCTCAAAAAATTTCATGATCTCACCATTGCCGTGCTTGCCGGTTTTATGATTGGTTCGCTGAACAAAGTATGGCCCTGGAAAAACGTGACCGATACATTTATCGACCGTCATGGGGAAGTGAGGCCGCTGGTTGAAAAAAATGTACTTCCCGGAACTTATGAACAACTAACCGGAAATGAAGCCTGGCTGTTGGGTGCTATAGTTTTGGCTATCGTTGGTTTCTCGCTCATTTTTATAATTGAAGGGTTGACAAAACCGAAAAAAAACAAAGTATGAAAAAATACGGATTAATAGGGTACCCGCTCACCCACTCTTTTTCAAAACGGTTTTTTACTGAGAAATTTGAAAAAGAAAACATCGATGCAGTGTATGAAAATTTTGAAATCGATTCAATTTCATTATTTCCTGAAATCATTAAAAACAATCCGGAATTGAACGGGTTAAATGTAACCATTCCATACAAGGAACAGGTTATTCCTTTTCTGAATGAACTGGATGAAGCGGCTGAAAAAGTAGGCGCAGTAAACACCGTAAAAATTAACCGTACAAAGCAGGGCGCTTGGCTGAAAGGTTTTAATACCGACACTTATGGTTTTGAAAGTACGTTGAAACCACTTTTAAAACCGCACCATAAAAAAGCGTTGATCCTGGGAACCGGCGGTGCATCGAAAGCCATTAAATTCGTGCTAAACAAACTGGTGATCGATTTCATTTCAGCTTCCATTGAAGAACTGAAAGACAAAGAAATGAGTTACGGGGAAATTGACAAAAATGTGATGACCGAACGGCTTTTAATCATCAACGCAACTCCGCTGGGAACCTATCCAAAAGTGGAAACTTTTCCTCCTATTCCGTATGAATATATTTCAGAAAAACATTTGCTGTTCGATTTGGTGTACAACCCGGAAGAAACCCTGTTTATGAAAAAAGGAAAAGAACAGGGAGCCACGGTTAAAAACGGCTACGAAATGTTGTTGCAGCAAGCCCTGAAATCTTATGAAATCTGGAACAGCGAAGAATAAATTCAATTTAACAATTTATCAGTTTTGCAATTTGACAATTCACAATACATGGATAAAATAAAAATACTATTTGTTTGTTTGGGAAATATTTGCCGCTCGCCAAGTGCCGAAGCGGTTTTTACCGGGTTGGTAAAAAAAGAAGGTCTGGAAAATCAGTTTGAAATTGATTCCGCCGGAACCAGCGCATGGCATGCCGGTGAACCTGCCGACAAACGGATGCAAAGCCATGCCATAAAACGCGATTACAACCTCACGAGCATTTCGCGCAAATTTATTGCAGATGACGATTTTGATCATTTCGATATGATTATCGGGATGGATGACGAGAATTATGAAACCCTGAAAAGTATGGCACGAAACAGTGACGACATTCAGAAAATACATAAAATGACTGATTTCAGAAAAGAATGGAATTACACCGAGGTCCCAGATCCGTATTATGGTGGTGAAGAAGGTTTTGAACTGGTTCTGGATTTACTGGAAGACTCATGCGAAGGACTCCTCGATGAACTGAAAACAAAAAATAATTTAATGGAATAATTCTACT
>DATFJO010000245.1:0-22770 GCA_035269145.1 Tangfeifania sp.
GGTAAAGTTCCTTTTTAATTTTTGTGGCATTTACCACGCGGATGTAGGGGAGCCCGGAATAATGCAAATCCACGTCCTGTTCCTTTTCGAAATCTTTGCTGATTTTGCGGATGGATTTTACCATTTGCTCCCGTTCCCGGGTCATCATTTTATCCTTGTTTACGGTAATGGCAAGCAGGTAGGTATTAGTTTCCCCGTTGTAAACCATTTTCCGGTAAAAGGGGAGGCTTTTAAATTCTTCTACCAGGCTGTCCAGTTGCGCCTGGCTGACTATAGTGTCGGGAAAAACCTGCTCGGTTTCAAAGGTTCGTTCATCCGTATTTTTTTTCAGATTGTAGGCATTTGAAACCGACATCAGGTCTTCAACTCCTTCTACTTCCGAGAGCTGGTTGCCGAGCTCTTTCCATGCCCTGAATTTGTCGAGTTGAAAAAAAGCGGAATCCTGCATCCCGATAATGATGAGGTTGCCTTCTTCACCAAACACTTCAACAAATTGCTGGTAATCTTTGTAAGCCTGATCTTTTTTGGGAAGCAGCGATGCGTATTCATAAGACATTTCCACTTTCCGGGCATGGTAACCCAAAAAAGCGGTAATAACCAATAAAATGCTGAGCAAGAGTATTTTATTCCTGAGGATGATTCCTGAAACCTTCAGCCACATAAATCAGATAGTAAACAATCCCGCGAAAATAAAAGAAATAATCGGATAATGAAACGGAAGCAGGGGGTTTATATTATTTCATTAACTATTTGAAAATAAATGCAATGTTATTGCATGTTTGTAACCGCAATTAAATGATTTTGTGTTCTGAAAAACAGGTAATTATCAGCAATGGCAGGAGTAGTCATACAGGTTTCGCCCAAATTATTTTCCTCCAGCAGTTCAAATTCAGGACCGGCTTTTACGGAATAAATCCTACCATCGTTATCAGTAATGTAGATAATTCCATCGGCAGCAACAGGCGAAGCAGTGTAGCTGTTTCCTGAGCCAACTTTTTCGGAATACATCTCTTCGCCGGTCATTGCATTGTAGCAGGTGAGGTTCCCGTTCCAGCGGGCATTGTATAAATAATCGTTATAAACCAGCATGGTGCCCATGTAAGCGCCGCCACGTGGTTTCGACCATTTTACAAATTCGTTCGTGGTTTCTTCTTCGCCAAGTGTTAGGTCTCCTTTTGCATTTTTTTGGATAGCAAGCAATGGCGATGATTTTCCGTGGGCGCTGTTGAAATATATAAAGTTTGGTCCTACCACCGGAGTTGGAATTGGAATATCACCGCCGCCCGACATTTTCCAGATTTCTTCGCCTGTTTCAAAATCATAACCGCCGCGGTGCTTAAAACCGTTAACTGCGACAATTGGTTTTTCCCCATCGAAATAAATATTAGGTGTACTCCAGCCGGGGTATTCATCACGCGACTGTTTCCAGATTTCGTTTCCGGTTTTTAAATCGTAGGTTGCGACAAATGATTTTTCAGCGACATCACATTGCACAATCACCCTGTTTTCGTGTATAAGTGGTGAACTTGCAAATTCCCATTCGGCATTCTCTACCAGAAAAAAGTTGGAGCGGAGCAGCCCGAAATCTTTTTCCCACTGCAACTCACCATCCATATCGTAACAATACAAACCTTCGGAACCGAAAAATGCGACAATGTATTTGCCATTGGTGGTCGGTGTGCAATTGGCATGCGACGACATTGGGTGGCGTTTTTGTTCAGGGATTCCTTTGCAGGCGGTTTTCTCCCATTTTATTTCGCCAGAATTTTTATCGATACAATACAATTTCCATTCATGTTCAGACGAATCGGCAACCGAACCAATTGAACCGTAAATCCCTGTTTTAATGCCTTCCTGATCAGCCGAGCTTACTGCGGTAGTAACAAAAACATTGTCGCCCCAAACAACCGGACATGAATGTCCGAGCCCCGGAATTTCCGTTTTCCAGGCAATGTTTTCGCCGGTTGTGGCATCCCAGTTTTCAGCAAGGTTTGCGTTGTCCAACACTCCTGAAGCATAGTGACCACGAAACATATTCCACTGTCGCTGCGAGTCTGTTTTTTGTGCACAGACTGAAAAAATGATGAATGAAAACAGGGAAAGGCAAACAACTTTAAATCGGTTCATTACAGTAGTTTTTGGTTTGTTGCGAAGATAGCGATTTATTCCGCAGTGAGCTACTGCCTTTAAAATGTTGAAATGAACTAATATTTTTCACCGTCATCTGAAATCATCGGAACAAATCGCACCGGCAGCACACTTTGTTGTTTAATTTTCCCGTTTCTTTTTTTCAGCAGAATAAGTTCCTGCACCGCATCTCCTCCTACCGGAATTATCATCCGGCCTCCTTCGGCAAGTTGTTCTTTTAGCGGTTCCGGAATATCACTCGGAGCTGCTGTAACAATTATGGCATCAAACGGCGCATGTTCCGGCCAGCCTTTGTAGCCGTCGCCAATTTTGGTGTAAATGTTATCGTAGCCGAGTTCATCAAAAAGTTGGCTGGCTTTTTTACCCAGTTTTTCAAAAATTTCGATGGTATAAACCGAGTCCACAATTTCGGCAAGTATGGCAGCCTGGTAACCCGAGCCGGTTCCGATTTCGAGTACTTTATCATCTTTTTCAAGATTGAGCGTCTCAGTCATAAGGGCTACAATGTAAGGTTGCGAAATGGTTTGTCCTTCCTCAATTGGAAGCGGAGAATCGCGGTAGGCCATGGAAACGTAGCGGGGCAACACAAATCTGTGTCGTTCCACATTTCGGAATGCATCCAGTACTTTTTCGTCGTCGATTCCGCGGGCTTTAAGTTGTGTCCTTACCATTTGTTCGCGCAATCCTCTGAAATTGTTTTCCTGCGGCACGCAGTTCGAAACAGAAAAAAACAAGAAAATTAATGTTAATGAAACGCGTAAATGGGCAAATGCTTTTTGGGTAATTTTCATTTTTTAACCTTCCTTTTTTTAATTTCAACGAAACAACGTTTTGAATGTTTCTTAAGCCAGCATTTTTGTTGATATAAAGACAAATCACTATTTTGTGCCCGCTTTTTTTTACCTTGGGAAACTTAATGAAACAGCTACATTTTAAAGGATATGCGGCCTTCGCACTTTTGTTCACATTCATTCAAACAGTGTGTGGACAGTATTCATTTGAACAAATTTCAAAAGATGAAGGTCTTTCGCACAACAATGTTGAATGTATTCTACAGGACCAGCAGGGTTTTATGTGGTTTGGCACACGCAACGGATTGTGCAGGTTCGATGGATACGAGATGGAAGTTTTTCGGAATACTTCAGACTCTGCTTCCATGTCAGGAAACAGGATACTTTCGATGGCAGAAGATAAAAGCGGATTTTTATGGATTGGAACGTACCAGAACGGACTCAATAAATTCGATAAACAAAAAAATAGTTTTACGCATTACGGTTCTGAGGTTGAAATCGGAAACCAGGTTTACTGCATAACAGTATTGGAAGACAGTACGGTTTGCATTGGCAGCAGCAACGGGCTGGCGTTATATAATCCCAAAACCGATTCATTTTCAATTTATAATCCTTTTACCGGCGAAGGACTGAATTCATTTCTTGTCAGCGATGTTCTGGAAACCAGCGACGGAGAAATTTACATTGCTACCTGGGAAAATGATATTCAACGATTTGACCGAAAAGAAAACAAATTTATTTCTCTATCCTATAATCCGCAAAACAGGCAGGTTTTAAATTACCGGAAACGGCTCCTCGAAGATTCGGATGGAAACCTTTGGATTTCGGCAAATATTCATGGGTTGTGCCGGTACAACAGAAATACCGGTGAATCGACATTCTATTTCAAGAGTGATACCGGCTTAAATACGGAGGTATTGAACGGCGACATGATCCTCGATCCGGAGGGAAAGATTTGGATTGCTACCGACGGCGGCGGCATAAATATTTTTAACCCTGAAAACGAATCGTTTCAGTACCTCATGAAAAAAGAGAATGTTCCAAACTCGTTGCCCGGCGACCATATTTATTCGCTTTACATGGATGATAATAACCGAATATGGACAGGGACTTTTAGCAGCGGCGTGGCTTACTATGACCCGTTGATGAACAAATTCAAGAATACCTGGTTGCCGGAAAATGTTCATGCCTTTTTTACTGAAAAATCGGTTATCAGCGCGTTTCAGGACAGTAAAAATAATATCTGGATTGGAACCGACGGCGAGGGATTGCACCGCATCGATGATAATAAAAACCTGGAAAGTTTCTATTATCAGGATAATAATCCGAACAGTTTGTCGTCGGATGTAATAACCTGCATTGATGAGGATGCGGAAGGAAATATCCTAATCGGAACTTTTGCCGGCGGACTTACAGTTTACAATCCGCTGAAAGACTTATTCACTCGTTACATGCCGGATGCCCAAGATGGCGATGCGGTTCATTCAGAAAATGTATGGTCGCTGCTGACCGACAGTCAGGAAAAAATCTGGTTGGGGCTTCTTGGAAACGGAGTCGATATTTTTAATAAAGAAACCGGAACATTTAAAAACATAGGCCCTTATTCAAATGAACTGATAAAAGTAGGGCACCCGAATGTAATGGCCATTATGGAAGATGCTGACGGCGATATTTGGTTTGGCACTGAGGGAGATGGGATTTACGTGTACGACAAACAGGCGGCAAAAATGCTGCGGCTTTCAAGTAACCCGGAATCATTGGTCTGGGAGGAAGGGATGATAAAAGATTTTTTCCAGGACAGTTACGGAAATATCTGGATTGCATGTGAAGGAAACGGCCTGTGCAAGTATAAAAAAGAAGATAAATCATTAATACATTACACTACCCAAAACGGATTGCCGGGAATGATTGTGCTGGGCGTAAACGAAGATGCTGCCGGTAATATCTGGGCGGCAACCTACGACGGACTGGCCATGTTGCGGCCGTCGGCAGATAATTTTACAGCCTTTTTTAAAAGTGATGGTCTGACATCCAATGAGTTTAACGCAAAAACGTTAATAAAGCTTCAGGGCGGGGCATTGCTGGCCGGTTCAAATAATGGAATCGATATTTTTAATCCGCAATCCATCGCCTTTAATCAGAATTTACCAAGAGTGGTATATACAAACCTCTCTGTTTTAAACCACAAAGTATCACCCGGCGATACTGTCAATAACAGAGTAATACTGGAAAAGAATATCACTTTTACTGATGAGATTGAATTGAAATACAGCGACAAAATATTCTCGGTTGAATATGCTGCACTCAACTATACACATCCGCAAAAATGCATGTACAAATACATGCTGGAAGGATTTGAAACGGAATGGATTGAAACCGATCATAACCGCCGGTTTGCTTCTTATTCCAACCTGGAGAGCGGGGAATACACTTTTAAAGTACAGGCCTCGAACAATGACGGAAAATGGGGAAATAACATTGCTGAACTGAAGATTACCGTACTCCCTCCTTTCTGGGAAAGAACGTGGTTTATTGTGTTGATAATATTGCTCATAGCTTCGGTTATAATTGTTGTTTATTTCAGCCGGATACGTTATATCCGGAACAAATTTACACAGGAACAGGCTGCACGCGAAAAACGAATCGTGGAGCTGGAAAAAGAAAATATTGAATCGGAGTTACAAAAGCTGACGTATTATACAGTTAACCGAAACCGGGTTTTGGTCAACTACAAAAACCGCCTAATGGCATTGTCGGCCAAAGCAAAAGAGTCGGTTAAAAAAGGATTGAATGTGGTTATCGATGAAATTGAGCGTGAAATCAGCGACGATAAAGAGTGGAAGTACATTGAACCCCGGCTCGATAAATTTTACAACAACTTCATAACCAGCCTGCGCGAAAAACATCCCGATTTATCATTGTCGGAAATTAAAGTGGCCGCTTATGTGCGTATGAACCTGACTTCGAAAGAAATTTCCGAATTCATGAATAAAACCATCCGCGCCGTTGAAAGCGATCGGTACAGGTTGCGCAAAAAACTGGATCTCGATTCCAATGAATCTTTGCAGCAATATTTGCTGAACCTGTAATGACTTCAACTTATTGTCCTTGTTTTCTATCAAGAATAACGACAATTACTCCTTATTTTTAATTACTCCAAATAAGACTTATATTATTGTAAATAAGTATCTTAATTTAGTACTGCGAGGTTTTGCGTAGTGCCTTTATAAAAGGTGCGGATATTTGAGAGGATGAAAAAATCAGAAGCGGTGATTGATCCGGTTATGTTTGCTTGCAACAAAATCGATAGCGATGATAACATCAAACCGGAATTTACTTGCCCTCATGTTGATTGTAGCAGCCACTTGTGGCTGTACCTCAAATGCCGGACAATCCCAACCTAAACAGGCAAACGTTTCTTCTCAGCCAAACAGTTCAGATTATGACGCAGTTGAGCTTAAAAATATTCAGGCATATACCACTTCGAAAGCTGGAAACCAGAAACTTACCAAATCTACAGGCTTTTTAATCGGTGAGTTTAATCAACCCGACGAACATTTCCCCACAATAATCATCGATGCCAAAAGGCGGTTCCAAACGATTGAAGGATTTGGCGGAGCGCTTACCGATGCCACCGCAGAAACATTTTATAAACTTCCGGCTGAAAAGCAGGACGAATTAATAACCGCCTATTTCGATAAAGAAAAAGGAATTGGCTACAGTTTGGGACGTACCCACATTCACAGTTGCGATTTTTCAAGCGAAAGTTATGCTTATGCCGAGATTAACGGTGATAAAAACCTGGAACATTTTTCAATTGCCCGCGACCGTAAATACAAAATCCCGTTTATTAAAACCGCGCTTAAAAAAGCTTCCGGCGAAATGAAACTGCTGGCTTCTCCGTGGAGTCCGCCGGCCTGGATGAAAACCAACAACAGCATGTTGCAGGGTGGCAAACTGAAGCCCGAATACTTTCAAACCTGGGCCGATTATTTTGTCAGGTTTTTTGAAGCTTACGAAAAAGAAGGAATCCCGTTTTGGGCTATGACAGTGCAAAACGAACCGATGGCTGAACAGCGCTGGGAATCGTGCATTTTTACTGCGGAAGAAGAGCGCGATTTTGTAAAAAATTACCTCGGTCCAACGTTGGAGAAAAACCAAATGGGCGATAAAAAAATTATTATTTGGGATCACAACCGCGGCATTATGTACCAGCGGGCAAAAGTAGCTTTTGACGATTCCGAAGCTGCAAAATACATTTGGGGAACCGGATTTCACTGGTACACCGGCGATCATTTTGAAAATGTAAAGCAAGTGGCCGACGCTTTTCCCGATAAAAAAACAATTTTTACCGAAGGTTGCGTTTTTCCGTTCGACTACGAAAAATTGAATGAGTGGCAATGGGGAGAGCGCTACGGAAAATCAATCATTCACGATTTAAACAATTCGGCTTCCGGCTGGATCGATTGGAATATTTTGCTCGATGAAAACGGCGGGCCCAATCATGTGGCCAATTATTGCTACGCGCCAATAATCGCCAACACAAAAACAGGCGAGCTAATTTATATGAATTCGTACTATTACCTCGGCCATTTTTCAAAGTTTATTCGGCCAGGCGCGCAACGAATTGTCTGCTCGTCCAATAACGATGATTTGCTGGCAACCGCTTTTATCAACAAAGACAACAGTATTGCCGTGGTTGCGATGAATGAAACCGGTAACGACATCGAATTTAAAATTTGGCTCGAAGGAAAAGGAACATTGGCAAAACTACCCGCACACGGAATTTGCACACTTATAATCAATTAAATAAAGCTTGAGAATAAAGTATGAACAGATTTTTACAAATAAGGATAAGCCCTGGCAAAAACCGAAATACAAAAGTTTTTTCTGCTTTGATCGTCATTTTTTCGTTTTTGACAACCAACGCTTTTTCACAGGGCTTTCTTCACACTGAGGGAAAAAAGATTGTTGACGGGAACGGCGAAAATTATATCCTGCGCGGCATCGGCACCGGCAACTGGATGATTCAGGAAGGTTACATGATGCAGTCCTCGGGTTTTGCCGGCACGCACCACGAATTCAGAAATAAACTGGAACAGACCATCGGGGAAGAACGAACCGAAGAATTTTACGATTCGTGGCTCGCTAACCATTTCCGGGAAGTGGACGTGGACTCAATGGCGGCCTGGGGCTTTAATTGTGTGCGGGTGGCCATGCATTACAAATGGTTTACTCCGCCCATTGAAGAAGAACCGGTTCAGGGCGAAATTACCTGGATTGACAAAGGTTTTGAAATGATGGACAGCTTGCTTCACTGGTGCGGGGCAAATGAAATGTACCTCGTGCTCGATTTGCACGGAGCACCAGGCGGGCAAGGAAAGAATGCCGATATCTCGGACTACGATCCTTCGAAACCGTCGTTGTGGGAAAGCGAACTGAACAAAGAAAAAACCGTGGCGCTTTGGCGCAAACTCGCTGAGCGTTATGCCAATGAGAAATGGATTGGCGGATACGATTTAATCAACGAAGTCAACTGGACTTTCCCGGAAGGAAACAATTCGCCATTGCGAGATTTATATGTCCGGATTACCAATGCCATTCGGGAAGTGGACCAAAACCACATTATTTTTATTGAAGGCAACTGGTTTGCCAACGATTTTTCCGGCCTCACTCCTCCGTGGGACGAAAACATGGTTTACAGCTTTCATAAATACTGGTCGTATAACCACAAAAATTCGCTCGACTGGGTAATCAACCTGCGCAACCAAACCGACTGTCCTCTCTGGCTGGGCGAAACCGGCGAAAATTCCAACACCTGGTTTACCAACCTCGTTAAGCTTTCCGAAGAAAATAATATTGGCTGGTCTTGGTGGCCGGTGAAAAAATCGGGAATCAACAATGTGCTGCAGGTAGTAACCAACGACGATTATAAAACACTGATGGAAACCTGGAAAAATGGCGGAAGTGTTTCTCCGGATTTTGCCTACAACGCAGTCATGCAGTATTCAGAAAACCACCGTTTTGAAAACTGCCTGATCAATTACGATGTGATTGACGCATTGATCAGACAACCATACTCCACTGAAACAAAACCATTTAAATCACACTCCACAGACCAGGAAATATTTGCAGTGAATTACGATTTGGGACGCAATAAATACGCTTATTACGACTTAGACACTTGCGACTTTCACCAGGATGAAGATGCATTTACAGCCTGGAATGCAGGATGGAGTTACCGAAACGACGGGGTAGACATCGAGCAGGGAAACAGCGCAGAAACTTCGAACGGATACCATGTTGGATGGATTGAAAGCTCTGAATGGCTGCAATACACCATTGATTCACCAGAAGAGGCTGCTTATAAGATTTCTGTTAACACGGCCGGGGAACAGGAAAGCAGTTTTCATATTGAAGTTGACGGAAAAGTAGCATCCGAGGTTATTACGTTGCCTGCATCCGGCGGTTGGAATAGCTGGAAAACCACAACTGCGGAAGGCATTATTCTGCCGCAAGGAAATACAAAAGTGCGGGTAGTTTTTGATGAAGGAAATGTCAATTTCAACTGGTTTTCGTTTACCGAACCAAAAGATAAAGATGAAGTTGTCTTTAAGCTGCTGACCGCTTTTACCGATAACCTGGAAAATAAACTCTACCTGAACCTGAATAAACCTGTTTCATTAACCGCAGATCAAATTGCGGCTGAAGATATTCAGGTGATTCTAAACAACGGACTGGCTAACATTTCAGAGATAATCATTCCTGAAGGAAATAATCAGCAAATCATTTTAATGGTGGATGAAAATCTGTTTTCCGACGACAAAATACGAATCAGTTATAACGGAAATTCAGTTTTAAGCAACGAACAAAACTTAACTTCTTTTTCCGGTTTCACAGTACAAAATAAATTATATCCGCATGCCACTGTTCCCGGTAAAATCGAAGCTGAAAGCTTTTTCGTGAACAACGGATTTAACATAGAAGATTGCGAAGATGAGGGCGGTGGCAAAAATACAGGATATGCTAACGACGGCGATTACTTAGATTACGTGGTGAATGTAACTGAAAACGGCACGTACAAAGTGAATTTCCGGGTGGCTGCACAGCACGGCACGCCCGAGATTCTTCTAATGCATTCAGTTGATAACCGGATGGTTCCCATCAAATCAATAGAATTTGAAAGTACAGGCGGCTGGCAAACCTGGGAAACACAATCAACCACGGTTGAACTTACTGAGGGAAAACAAATTTTCAGGATTTATTCCAGAAGCGGTGAACACAATCTCAACTGGTTCTCCTTCGATTCGGTAACCAGTTCGAAGAAATCCTCCTCGCAAAATCTGTTTAAAGTGTATCCAAACCCTGCTTTAAACAGGTTGAATGTCGATTTTTTCACACAGGATGAAAAACTGCTGGGCATGTTTAATATGGCAGGCAACCAACTACTGTCACTTTTAACCCATGATGATCGCGTGCAGATAAATACCGGCCAATATCCACCGGGGCATTACATATTGCGGGTTACAGGAAGAAACCTGGATGAATCAGTTAAAATACAAATAGCGAGATAACTATAAATAGTATGACAAAAACCAATACAAAACCAAAAAAGAATTTGCTGATGAAAAATTTAAAATCAGGATTTCTGATTTTCATCCTGATGATGGGTTCGCTGCAGTTGCTGGCGCAAAGTGTTATTGTTTCGGGAACTGTGGTAGACAAAGAGGGAATTCCGTTGCCGGGCGTAACGGTTTTGGAAGATGGAACTTCCAACGGAACGGTCACTTCAATCGATGGGAAATACGCAATATCAGACGTTAGTAAAGGCGACACCCTTCGGTTTTCATTTATCGGATTTGAGACCCAGTACCGCGTGATTGGCGACTCGGAAGTCATAAATGTTGTGCTCGCCGAATCGAGCGAAATGATGGACGAGGTGCAGGTGGTGGCTTTCCAGACACAAAAAAAGGAGAGTGTGATTGCTTCTATCAACACCATCAATCCGGAAGAATTGAAAATTGCACCTACCAATTTAACTGCGGCATTTGCCGGAAAACTGGCGGGTGTTATTTCGTACCAGCGGTCAGGTGAACCGGGCGCCGACAATGCCGAATTTTTTATTCGCGGGGTAACAACATTCGGGTACAAAAACGACCCGCTGATTTTGATTGACGGGCTGGAAGTATCTTCCAACGACCTGGCCCGGATTGAACCCGACAACATTGCCAGTTTTTCAATTATGAAAGATGCCACCGCCACAGCTTTATATGGAGCACGCGGTGCAAATGGGGTGATTCTGGTAACCACAAAAGTTGGCCGGAAAGGAAAAGCCAAGATTTCGGTCAGGGTTGAAAATTCCATTTCGGAACCCACCAGAACAAATGAATTTCTGGGAGGTGTTGAATACATGGAGTTGTATAACCAGTCGTTGCGCACCCGCGACCCAAATGCTTTGCTTTATTATTCAAAAGAAAAAATTGAGGGCACAAGAAACAACCTCGATCCCTACATTTATCCGAATGTGGATTGGTACAGCGAGCTGTTTCGCAGCATGGTTTTCAACAAAAGCGCCAATATGAATATCAGTGGCGGCGGCGAAATTGCGCAATATTACCTCGCTGTTTCGTACGACAATGAAAAAGGATTGTTAAAGGTTGACAACCTGAATAATTTTAACAACAACATCGACATAAACCGTTATAATCTCCGTGCCAATGTCAATATCAGCCTTACCAAAACCACGAAGGCAGCCGTAAAATTTTATTCACTGTTCGACAGGTACAACGGCCCGGTAGATGATGCCAACTCCATATTCCAGTCGGTGATGCAGGCCAACCCGGTCAATTTTCCGAAGTACTATGAAAAAGACGAAGAAACCCAATATTTAAATCATACGCTTTTCGGAAACAAGGGAAACGGAGGAATGCCCAATCCGTATTCCGATATGGTAAAGGGATACAAAGACCGCTTCACTTCAACAATTCTTTCGCAGTTTCAGCTTGAACAGGATCTCGGGTTTATTACTGAAGGGTTGAAATTCAGGGGAATGGCTTCGGTAAAGAGTTACAGTATGAACCAAAATGCCAGAAGTTTTACACCTTTTTACTACGGAATGGCAGAGCTGGAAACCGAAACAGGGATTGTGCACGATCTCTATCAAATTCAGGAGGGAACCGAATTTTTGAATGATCCTGTGGTTGAAAACCTGGCAAACAGTAGTTTCTATTTCGAACTGGTAACAGAGTACAGCCGTACTTTTGCTGATAAACACAGCGTGGGCGGGCTCCTGGTATTCACACGCCGTGAATCACTCAATACACTCGGAGGAAATTCCTATGCCACGCTGCCATCCAGGAATCTCGGATTATCGGGCCGCACAACTTATGCTTACGACAATCGTTATTTTCTGGAGCTGAACTTCGGGTACAATGGCTCGGAAAAATTTGCTGAAAACCATAGGTTTGGATTTTTCCCCTCGGCAGGTGCCGGCTGGGTGGTTTCGAATGAGGCATTTTTTGAACCCGTTAAAAATGTTATTTCACAGTTAAAACTGAAAGCCACATACGGATTGGTTGGTAACGATGCCATTTCCGATCCCAACGACCGGTTTTTCTATCTTTCCAACGTTAACTTAAACGATGGCGGACGGGGTTACACATTTGGCCGCGATTTTGGAAACTCACATTCAGGTTATATCATCAACCGCTACCCGAACCCGGATGTTACCTGGGAAATTGCAGAGAAAGCCAACTACGGCCTCGAGTTGGGACTGTTTGAAAAAGCAACACTGCAGGTAGATTATTTTACCGAATTCAGAAAAAATATATACTGGGCCAGGGAATATACTCCCGAAACAATGGGATTAACCGCCCCAATCAGCAGCAATATTGGCGAAGCAAAATCAAATGGTGTGGATATTTCGCTGGATTACAACCACTTTATTAACAATAATTGGTGGGTTACCTCAAGAATGAACTTTACTTATGCCACCAACGAAGTGCTTAAAAACGGCGAGCCGGAATACGAATACGATTACCTGAGCCGGATTGGCCAGCCGATTAATCAACAGTGGGGACTGGTTGCCGAAAGGCTTTTTATCGACCAGTTTGATCTTGAAAACTCTCCGCAGCAATTTAACCAGGGAGGTTCCAATTTCGATTACCTGCCCGGCGACATAAAATATGTGGATGTAAACAACGACGGCCAGGTTGATGACCGCGATATGGTTCCGATTGGATACCCCGCGGTACCTGAAATTGTTTATGGTGCAGGTGCTTCTTCCGGTTATAAAAACTTCGACGTTTCGTTTTTCTTCCAGGGAATTGCCCGTGAATCGTTCTTTATTAATCCGCAACAAATTGCGCCCTTTATCGATGAAAGAAATGCACTTACCGTTATTTCAGAAAATCACTGGTCAACAGATAATCCTGACCCGTATGCATTCTGGCCGCGCATGTCAACCCTGCCGGTTCCGAATAACGAGAGAAACTCAACCTGGTGGCTCCGCAACGGAAGTTTTGTACGCCTGAAAAGTGCAGAAATCGGTTACTCGCTTCCCGACAATTTTTTAAACAAGATTAAAATTGAAAGTGCCCGGATTTATATAAGTGGCACCAACCTGCTCACATTCAGTAAATTCAAATTGTGGGATCCTGAAATGGCAGGCAACGGGCTGGGATATCCGCCACAGCGAGTTTATAACATTGGAATTCACCTGACACTGTAAAATGCTATTCATGATGAAAAAGAAAATGCAACATAAAATGATACAGACGGATAAAAAATACATTTTCCTGGTAGTGCTGCTGGCACTGTTTGCTTCCTGCTCCGATTACCTCGATATTGTGCCTGATAAAACCCAGGAACTGGAATTGCTCTTTGAGCGAAAAGATGCGGCATACAAAGCGCTGGCTACTTGTTATCATTACCTTCCGCAACAGGACGGCGTATATTCAACCCACGCTTTTGCATCGGATGAACTGACTACTCCCATCCAGCAGGAAACTCCCGGAGTAGAACTGATGCGTGGAAAACAGTCCACGTCAAATCCGCTGCTCAGCTACTGGTCGGGGTATTACGCGCATGGCAGAAGCCAGGAGTCGCTTTTCAGGGCCCTTCGCGACTGTAACACTTTCATTGAAAATATCGATTTGGTGCGCGATATGGAGGAGCCGGAAAAGCAACAGTGGAAAGCCGAAGTGGTTTTTCTGAAAGCGTATTACCATTTTTTATTGTTGTCGCAGTTTGGCCCCATTCCAATTGTCGATGAAAATCTTCCGGTATCGGCAAGTGTCGAGGAAGTTAGGGTTAGCAGAAAACCCGTTGATGAGGTTTTTGAATACATTGTAAATACCATCGATAAGGCAATTCCGGATTTACCCGACCGTGTTACCTCCGACATTAACCTGGGGCGCATCGATAAAGTTATTGCTGCTTCCATAAAATCGAGGGTATTACTTTATGCTGCCAGCCCTTTGTTTAACGGGAATTCAGAATTCTACGAAACGTTTACCGATGAGGAAGGAAACAAGTTTTTCAACACAACTTTCGATGCTGAAAAGTGGAAACGCGCTGCCGATGCAGCAAAAGCTGCTATTGATGTAGCCATTTCAAACGGCCTTGAAATGTATATATACGAGGACATTGTTCCCACTTTCGATTCAGCGGCCTATAACAATGAAGAAGTTCAGGCATTGTACAATTACCGCTACATGTTTACCGATAAATGGAACCGCGAACTGATTTGGGGGAATTCCGATCCGGTTAACAACGGAGAGTGGTGGACGCTTCAGGCTGCTGCGATGATGATAAATCCAAATGCTTCATCGAATTATGCTGCATGGCAATGGGTTTCGCCTACTCTTGAAATTGCTGAAACGTATTATACCAAAAACGGATTGCCTATAGATGAGGATTTAACCTTTAATTACGACCGAAGACATTCATTAACGGTTGTTCCTGAAACTGAAAAATTACATGCACAGGTTGGCGAGGTTACTGCAAATCTTCATTTAAACCGCGAGCCGCGTTTTTATGCGTCCATTGGTTTCGATCGCGGAATTTACCGCACCTGGGGTACGATGTGGGACCTGAAAATGCGAAAAGGTGAGCCATACGGACGGCGTGCAAATACCAACGATTATGTTATAACCGGATATACGCTGAAAAAGATTTGCCATCCTTCATCGGAAGGTGTTGATTACAATAACCTTATAAATTATCCATGGCCGATAATCCGCCTGGCGGAGCTGTACCTCAATTATGCCGAAGCGCTAAATGAATACGGAGGCCCTTCTGCCGAAGTTTACGAAGCCCTAAACAAAGTCAGGGAACGCTCGGGTGTACCTTCTGTGCAGGAAGCTTGGGGAAATGCTGCGGTTGCCAGAACGCCGAACAAACATCAGGAAAAAAATGGACTGCGGGAGATTATCAGACAGGAAAGGTTGATTGAACTCGCTTTTGAAGGCCAGCGCAATTACGACATCCGCCGGTGGAAACTGGCCGATGAATACTTTAACAAACCTGTAACGGGATGGAGTGTAGATGAAAGTGCGCTCAACAAATTCTACACGGTTAAAAATGTAGGCCAGCGGGCGTTTCTAACGCCACGCGATTACCTGTTCCCGATTAATCTCGACGAAATAATTGTGAATTCAAACCTGGTTCAAAATCCGGGGTGGTAAAAAATGATTGTCAAAATGAATAGCACTTTAACAAACAATAAAATGAAACAACTATTTAATAAAATCCATACTGCCAAATTCCTGTTGATTGCGTCAGCGCTGATTTTGCTCATTTCAGCAAACAGTTGCAAGGAAGAAGAAATGGACTCCACGCCTCCCGGTCCGGTAACAGTTATCGAAACGGAAGCGACTTATGGCGGGGCAATTATCGAATATCAACTTCCCGACGACAGTGATTTGCTTTATGTGCGGGCCGAATACACCAACGCACTTGGCGAAAACGTATTTAAAGTGGGAAGCCGGTATACCAACTCGGTTGAGATTGATGGTTTTATTGAAGCCGGCACTTACCCCGTAAATCTTTATGCCGTTGATCAGGCCAATAACAAATCGGAAGCGACCGCAGTTGACATCAACCCGTTACAATCATTCATTTATTTGGTGCAGGAAAGTATTGAACTGCAACCTGATTTGGGAGGGGTGAAAGTCAGTTGGGAAAATCCTTTGGCAAAAACCGTGTTTGTTTACCTCTATTACAACGACGGCTCAAAAGAAAATGAGCGGATTTTATCTTCAGGAAAAACCGGGGAATCATTTGTAATCCGGGGAATGGATTCCATCAGTTATGATTTTTCTGTTGTAGTGGAAGATTTTGAAGGAAATAAAACCGACAAGGTTTTTATTGACCGCCTGAAACCACTGTTTGAGGAGAAAATTGATAAAACGCCCTGGACATTGGAGAGCGCGCTTTCAGTGGACGGAAATGCATGGGAAGGCGAAACAGTTAATTTCTGGGACGATGTAGTAGATACACGCGAATCGCCCGCCGATAACAGCTATTTTATCATCAATCGCGATAACAATGGCGGAATACTGAACTTTCCGCTCGATATTGTAATCGACCTCAACAAACAAATTATTCTGAACCGGTTTGTGGTTTGGCAACGTGCTTTCTGGTATACCGACGGAAGCAACGGCGCCAGCGATGATTACTACTATTATCAAAACGAAAACATGCGCTCGTTCGATTTGTTTGCCAGCAACGACAAACAGGAGTGGAGACTGCTGGGCAGTTTCGATATTGGCGACCCAAAAGATGAAGATGGGAATATTCCGGCAGATAAAATCCAGGAGGCCATTGACGGGCATGAGTTCGAACTCAATGAAACATCTGAGCCATTCCGTTACCTGAAATTCAGCATCACATCGGGCTATGGCAGCGAAACAAATGTTTACGGTTCGGAAATCACATTATACGGATTGGATAACGTGGGAAACAACTAAAGTAAAAACAAAAACATGAAAAAGATAAAAACGCTTATCATTCTCACACTGTTTATCGCCATAAATTCGTGCGATAAAATGGACGACAACTACAAGGAATACCTTGAATTGCAACGCACCTATTCGCCAAAGGTTACCAATCTTTCAGCTCAGGCAGGTCTTAAAACTGCCACTTTAACCTGGGACAATCCGCAAGGCGACATTGCTCAAAAAATAATGGTGGATTACCAGGACGACAGCCTGACCTTTGAAACGATGGTGGATTCTGTAACAATTACTGACCTCGAAATAAAAGGGTACAACATTTCGGTTTACACAATCGATGCATTTAACAATTATTCCGTTCCGGCAACAATTCAAATTTTTCCGAACGGTGAAAACAATTAAAGGGAACCAATAAATTTTAATTTATCAATAACTAAAATTACATGATTATGAAACACTTATTACTTTTTATTACATCATTTAGCCTTTTCATTTCGGCTGCCGTTGCGCAAACTGAAATGTTAACAGGCGGAACCCTGGAAAATTCTTCCGATTGGCAGATCACACTGCTCAACACAGCAGAAGGAAGCGAACCTTCAGTAACCTGGAACTCGACTGTCGAAACACTGACTGGCGGTGCAGGAGGAAACCTGCATGTGAGTGGTGTGGCAAACAACACAACTGTGCAGTATTGCATTTACCAGGAAGTTGAATTGTCAAGCGAAAAAGCTTACCTGTTTGATGGTGCTTACAAGGCAATTGCCATTAACAACGGTTGGTGTGAAGTGTTCATCGGAACGCAACCAACCGATGGGAGCGACTATGGCGAAAACCAGGAAAGAGTTGCCGCATTTGGAACATGGGCAGGTTACAATGAGGATGACGGAATTTTCAGTGAGGATATCGATGCTGAAAATTATAAAGCATTTTCACCCGACACCTCAGGCACCTACTATTTTGTAATGAAAATGGGATCCACTTCCTGGGATGGTACTGACCAAGCCTTTGAAATAGTGGTGGATGAACTTTCATTAACAGAAACTGATCCCGTAGAAGTTGATAACCTTGTGGCCGGCGGCTCACTTACCGGTGGAGAAATGGAAGACAGCCTGCTATGGAATACTTCATTTTTGAACACTCCCGAAGGAGTTGAACCAGGCGTAAGCTGGAACAGTACGGAAAATACGCCCCTTTACGGTACCGGAGGTGCATTGTCTGTTTCCGGTCTTTCGAACAACAATACTGTTCAGTATGCCATTTACCAGGAAGTAACACTTTCAAAAGACAGTGTTTACACTTTTAATGCTGCTGTGAAAGATTTTACTGAAAACCTGAGCCAGGCGTGGATGGAAGTTTTTATCGGAACTTCTGCTCCTGTTGATGGTGAAGAATACAATGCTGACGTACCCGGCAGTACCATGATTTCAACATTCAGCTCGTGGAGCGAAGAGTGCAATCCTGCTGGCGTTGACGGTACGTTTGGGATGAATAGTTGCGGAGAAAATACATTTATTCCGGATGCTGACGGAACTTACTATTTTATTTTGAAACTGGGATCTACTTCATGGGCAGGCGACGATATGCCATTTCAACTGGCAATTGATGAGCTCTCGCTAACTGCAGAGCGTACCAAACCTGCACCGGATTTTACTGCAAACATAAAAAATGGTATTGCTCCATTAGAAGTTCAGTTTACCAACAAATCGAAAATGGCCACTTCAGTAAGCTGGGATTTTGGTGATGGCACGGAAGCCAGTACCGAAGATTCTCCGTCACACGTTTATACCGAAGCAGGCCAATATTCTGTAACACTTACGGCGACCAATGAAAAAGGAGATTCTGCAATTGTAAAAACTGATTTTATCAATGTAAATCCTCCGGTTGAAGTTGTTGCAGGAGGCGTTTTAACAGGTGGCAATCTGGAAGATGAAACGCAGTGGCAAACTACTTTTTTATCTACTCCGGCAGGTAGCGAGCCGGTTGCAGTCTGGAACGACACTGAACATACTCCAACCGCAGGCGACGGTGGCAGCTTGTACGTTACCGGAACATCGAACAATTCTACCGTTCAGTATGCCATCTACCAGAAAGTAACCTTGTCAAAAGATTCAGTTTATACGTTTAACGGGGCAGTTAAAGATTTTACTGAAAACCTAAATCAGGCGTGGTACGAAGCTTTTATCGGCCCGGAGCCGATTGATGGACTGGACTACAGTAAGGACGATGCCGACAAATTTTTACTGTCCGAATTTAGTACCTGGAGTAATGAATGCAACCCTGCTGGAATCGACGGAACATTTCTAGCCAACGGGTGTACCAATCAGTCGTTTATTCCCGATTCAACGGGCGATTACTATTTTGTAATTAAGATGGGCTCCACATCGTGGGAAGGAAACAACATGCCGTTTGCATTGGCTTTGGATGAATTATCGCTAATTGGAACGCGCACAAAACCAATGCCTCAGTTTTCGGCAGATAATCCACTTGGGTTTGCTCCGTTAACCGTTCAGTTTACTGATGAGTCGAAGTTTGCTACTTCGTGGAGCTGGGATTTTGGCGATGGTTCAGAAGCCAGCACCGAACAACATCCGGTGCATGAATATACAGCCGTTGGAACCTACACTGTAACACTCACTGCTACCAATGAAAAAGGGGATTCTATCCTGACAAAAGCAGATTATGTAAAAGCCAATGAAAAACCGGAACTTCCCGAAGGCGAAATGTTGTATGGCGGAAATATGGAAGACCCGAATTTGTGGAACATCACCACGTTAAATTCAAACGGGGAGCAATCCGGAACCTGGAACTACACTGAAGAAGTACTGGCTGAAGGCGAAGGTGGCAGTTTATTGATTACCGGAACGGCTAATAATGCAACTTCGCATTATATGATTTGGCAAAAAGTGGAATTAACTGCCGGTATGAAATACACTTTTACCGCTGCGTTCCGCGATTTGACTGAAAACCTCGATCACTTCTGGAGCGAAGTGTTTATAAGCACAGTTATGCCGGTTGACGGGCAGGACTATTCAAAAGATGCCGATGGCACTACCATGATTGCATTTTTTAATACCTGGGATTGCGGCTCAGCACCTGGTTTGGATGGAACCTACCAGGCAAGTGCCTGTGGCGACGAACCGGTTGGTATATTTATTCCTGAAACATCGGGTACTTATTACTTCTCTATTAAAACCGGAAATACCGACTGGGAAAACAACACTTACAATTTCAGCGTGCTTATCGACGAAGTTTCTTTACAGGAATCGGAAAATGTTCCACCACCTGTAGCCGACTTCTTTGCTGATGTAACCGAAGGCAACGCCCCGTTGGAAGTTTATTTTACCGATTTGTCTGATAATGCAACCGCCTGGGAATGGCACTTTGGTGATGAAAACACCAGTACTGAGCAGTCGCCGGTGCATACTTACACAACTGCCGGAACGTATACTGTAACACTTATTGCATCAAATGAAGGTCAAACTGACACACTAATTGTTGAAGACCTGATTGCAGTTGGTCCGTCAACCGGAATCGATGATCTGTTGAATTCAAACGTCAAAGTTTATCCAAATCCCTCCAATGGGTTGGTCAACATTTCAGGCGAAGGAATTAGCAGTGAAAATATTTCGATTATCGATATTACGGGAAGAACCATCCGGCATTCAACGATTAATCAGGGCCGGAACAATTTAACGGTTCAAATTGAAAAAGAAGGTATTTACTTCCTGAAACTGGATAATTCCGGTGAAGTTGTTATGCAAAAACTTATAATCAGAAAATAAAAAGCTTAAAAGTGAAGAATGGACTGTTTTAATTTTTAGCAGGGATTATACATAGTTTAGTGTTTATAAGAGACTGGTCTTTTAAGATCAGTCTCTTTTTTACTAAAACATTCACATCAACATGTTGAGATATTCAATATTGATTAATCACTTGGCGTATTCTTCGTGATTTTCACATAAAAATTTACAAGCTTAGAATAAAACCTTTTGAAACATCAGTAATAATTACTGAATAATAATCTTTGCCTGTGCTACCGGATTGCCTTCTTTTCCCATTGCATGCATCAAATAAATTCCCGGCGTTAAAAAACTTAAATCGATGGAATTTGAAAAAGGAACTGTACAAACTTCTGTCCCGGTGATATTTGTAACTTTTAATTCCTTTATTTTTTCTGAACTGCTGATTTTGAAAATTCCATCTCCCGGATTTGGATAAACGATAAATGTATTTTCAGCATTTTTTATTTCAGAAGTATAGGTTGAAACGGCAGTGAATTTAAACCAGTTGATGTTGAATCCCGGTGTTACTGCCTGAATGCGGATTGTATGTTCTCCTCGCGATAGATTTATTGTATTCGATACTGTTTCCCAATTTTGCCAGCCCGACGTACTCTCGAGAGTTTGAGTAAGAATTTCTTCACCATTCAATACTAAACTGATTACTGATGACCGGGTGGAAGCAATCCTGAAATCAATAGCATAAATTCCGCTGTCGGGAACTTGAATTTTATATTCCAGCCAGTCGCCGGCATCGATGTAACCCACATTGGCAAACCCGGTTTCATCGGCTGTTTTTTCAAGCCGGATGCCATCCATTCGGTTGTATTCTTCGGCTTCAATTGTAGCCGGAATCTGCACCACGTGGTTTTCGTCGTGTACCGGCATTTTTTTGTAAACTTCTCCAAGCACAGTCAACTCACCGTTTGAACCAAGAAGTTCGATATGTGGATAGTTGTTGATTCCGTTCCATCTGCCTATAAACCACGAATAGCGAAATACATCAGGGTCTGATTCCAGAAAATCGACGGCACCAATCATGTAGTTCATTTGCTGCTCCAAACTAAAATTCTGGTTGTCTTCCCAGGCATTGAACTCCGTGAGCCAGATAGGTTTGCCATATTTTTTAAACTCACCTATGTACCATTGAAGCGCTTCAACGGTGTTCATGTAGCCATGTACCGCAATATAATCGACCCTGCACCCTTCGCAGGCTTCAAAAAAATCATCGAGATAATCGAAGGGATCGTAGTAAGTAGTTCCATTTTCGGTCACGCAATCTCCGCAGAAATTCACTGCCGGTCCAACTATTTCAAGGTCGAATTCGTCGGCAATGGCTTCAAGGCGGGGCCATTCCGCTGCCGCTTCAGAGGGAGTCATATTGGCCTGTTCCAGGAAGTTTGGTTCATTAAAAGCAAGAATGTATTTTGTTTCAGGATGGCCGGACAGAAATGCCCGAAGTTGACCCTCGCTGTAGTTTCCGTTCCACGCCATCGGAACAAATTCAAAATTGTAGTTTTGAAAAACCCCTGCAACCGAATTTTCGGGTGCGACTGCCCAGTTGTACCACCAGGTAACTTCGGGCGAAAGCGCTTCCAAATCTTCCGGCGAATGAAATCCGTAAGCAATTCCACGTTTCTCGCTTTGTGCGGAGGTCGTTAAAATACATGAAAATACAGCAAGCAGCATAAATAAGCTTTTTGCCTTAATTTCAGAATAATGCACGTTGATAATGAGATGTTGATTCATTGCAACTACTTGAAAATATTAAATGAAAACAGGGGAGTAAAAAACTCCCCTGCATCTAACTAAACTAAACTATTCACCCTTTTTAAATCCAGCTAAACCTGTAGCCGCATTGTAAGGGACAATAATATTATTCTTCTACTGGTCTGAATATCCAGGTCCAGCCTGTTCCACCAGCATTGTTTGGTGTATAAAGAATCATTTCATCTTCAGTAAGCGAAACAATCTGGTAAACACCATCAGGATTGCGATAATCATCTGTTCCACCGAGCAAACGGGCACCGCTTAAAGTAAGCACTTGATTTTCTACATCGAGAACAAATGAGCCTGAAGTTTCCGCTCCACCGGGTT
>DATFJO010000246.1:0-2905 GCA_035269145.1 Tangfeifania sp.
AACCCATGGTAAAACGGGTAAAAGACAACAATGGTTTTTTTGAATGGTACACCGTGGACAACCAACCCAAAGGCTCGGGCACATTCCGCGGGTCGGCAGGTGTGCTTTGGAAAGCCATTCAACTGTTTGAAGAATACGCAAAAGAAGGAAATCAAAAATGAAAAACAATTGGAGAAATACCAGCCAGTTTTTAATGCCAGCCGTTAAAACAACAGGCCAAAAAGGGAAGTATGATATTTACCCCACACATTTACTGGAAGACGGGAATATAGAAAAAGGATTTGAAGGCTTGGCCGGATTATTAGCGCAGCACCGCACAGTTTTAATGGACGGTTTCGTTGGTGTGTTTTTCGAAAATTTCAAAAAAAACCTGCAAGAATATTTCGACCGGAAAAAATTGAAAGTTCATTGGATTGATACCTCAACAGCTCTGAAATCCGAGGCAGAAATTGATAAAATGATTGCTCCTTTCCTGGGAGGTGACGACCCGTTGTTTGGAATCCGCACCACGCTGAACCTTGCTGATTTTTTCAGGCCGGAAAAATTGAAATCGTTGGCTTTGGATGAAACAGCCGATTTGAATATCATTTATGGAATAGGTGCGCAGTTAACGGAGATTGACGGGTTGCTGGTGTATATCGATTTACCCAAAAACGAGTTGCAGTTTCGGGCGAGGGCAAAGGCTGTAACCAACCTGGGCGCTTCAAAACCGGATGACATCAAACCGATGTACAAACGTTTCTATTTTGTGGACTGGCCCGTTCTAAACCGGCACAAACAACAAATTCTTTCCAACATAGATATTGTGATTGACGGACAGCGGCCACAGGAAATTACCTGGATAAAAGGCGATGAATTGAGACACGGCCTTAAAGCTATTAGCCGGAATGTTTTCCGTGTGCGCCCATGGTTTGAACCCGGCGCCTGGGGCGGAAACCGGATGCTGCAAAAAATTGACGGTCTGAACAAAGATGTGCCCAATTATGCCTGGTCTTTCGAACTGATTGTACCGGAAAACGGACTGGTTTTTGAAAGCTCCGGGAACCTGCTGGAAGTATCGTTTGATTCACTCATGTTTCAGGAAGCGAAAGCGGTTTTAGGCGAAGCTTTTGAACAATTTGGTTACGAATTTCCCATCCGTTTCGATTTTCTCGATACGTTTGACGGAGGCAATCTTTCCATTCAGTGCCACCCTCAAAAAGAGTACACCAAAAAACATTTCAACGAAAATTTCACACAGGAAGAAACCTATTACATTCTCGACGCAAAAGAGGACGCAAAGGTTTACCTCGGATTTCAGGAAGATATTGATCCCAATGAATTCGAAAATACCCTTACCGAAAATTTCGAAAACAATACCGAAATAAACATTGAACAGTTTGTGCAGAAGCTTCCTGCAAAAAAGCACGATTTATTCCTGATTCCTCCGGGAACTATCCACGGTTCGGGCATCAACAACCTGGTGCTTGAAATAAGCTCTACCCCCTACATTTTCACCTTTAAAATGTACGACTGGCTGCGGCTTGATCTGGACGGAAAACCGCGTCCGCTCAACATTCAACGCGGAATGGAAAATTTGTGTTTCAACAGGAAAGGAGATTATGTAACTGAAAAACTGCTGGCAAAACCGATACTGATTGCCTCGGGCAGCGACTGGCAACTTTTTCATCTTCCCACCCACGAAAAACATTTGTACGATGTTCACCGTATTCACCTGCAAACAGAAGTGCAAATTCAAACTGAAAACAAATGCCACGTACTGAGTCTGGTGGAGGGGAAAAGTATTATGGTAGCAACTCAAAATGGTGTGCAGCAGCGGTTTAATTATGCCGAAACTTTTGTGGTGCCGGCCGCTGCCGGTTCATATAAAATTATAAATGAATCGAATGGAGAAGTTATGGTGGTGAAAGCTTTTGTAAAGTAATATTGTTAAACGTTAATTATGCGCATTTCTTTTTTTAATTCAGTGTTGATTATTGCATTGTTCTTTTCGGGCTGCTCCCAATCACCAGAGATAATCTGGCAAATTGGAGATGCCGATAACAGTGCAATGGAGTTTGCCCTTGCCCCGGATAACTATGAGGAATTCCTGGACAACGATTTTGGCTGGGAAGATAAATTTTTTCTGATAGGTTTTTCTGATGAAAAAGAAGACTGGCCTTATGTTTTGCCAGGCCCGTCAGACCAATGGGGAGGAACATGGGGTACTGCCGGGTGGCGTTCGCACACGCTAAACATTCTTTTCGGAATAGATAAACTTCCCCGTAAAGGAAATTGGAAACTGGTCGTCGATTTAAAGGAAAATCATAAAGATAATCCACCGGTATTCAAAGTTACGGTGAACGGCAAACCATGGAAATTCATGCTGCCCGCAGGCAGCGAAAATGAAATAAAAGAAGCCATGAAAAATGATTCTGCCGGATATCTGATAGAGATTCCTGTTCCCGCTGAGTTCATTCAGCAAGGAGGTAATGAAATTAACCTTACTACACTTCAGGGATCATGGCTGCTCTTTGACCAGATTCGTTTGGAAGGACCAGGTAAAGCTGTATTAAAAAATAACGACCGTGTTTTTGTTCGAAACGTTGAACCAGCCGAATATGAAACTGAAGTCAACGGAAAACAAATGCAACCGCTTTTGGTAGATGTTCAGCATCTGTCAGAAAATCCGAAAATAAAAATAATGTTAGATGGGAATAACATTTTTGAAGAAACGCTTGAAAGTGGCAGGTACATTTTTGAAGCGCCAATGCCGGCAGTTGAAAATACTCAAAAAAGCAATTATGAAATTCTAATTGATGGGAAATTAATGGAAGAAGGGAAAGTGCAACGTAAATCTTTTGATCGGATTTCAGCTGCAGATTATGCCGACACCAAAATGGGAACTGCCCACTCCCGCTGGATG
>DATFJO010000247.1:0-3513 GCA_035269145.1 Tangfeifania sp.
GCGACTGATCCACACGAATTACTTTATCCACCAAATCAATACCTTTTACTGAGTTGTAAGGTAACGGATCCTGCACCGATTTGTAAAAATGCTGACTTAAAATGGGTTGCAATGTATCATTAATCAGCGTTGATTTACCGCTGCCTGAAACGCCGGTTACACAAATCAGTTTTCCAAGGGGAATTTCAACCGTCACATCTTTCAGGTTGTTTCCGCTGCAACCGGTAATTTTCAGGGTGTTGCCGCTTCCTTTTCTTCGCGTGGCCGGCACCTCAATTTTCCGGCGGTTATTCAGGTAATCTGAAGTCAGCGTTTCAGTTTTCAATACTTCCTGCGGAGTTCCTGCAGCCACAACTTCACCGCCGTGCCGTCCGGCCAGCGGGCCCATATCAATGAGCCAGTCGGCATGAAGCATGGTGTCTTTGTCATGTTCCACAACTACCACCGAATTTCCGGTATCGCGCAATTGTTCCAGCGATTTTATCAGCCGGAGGTTATCCCGATGGTGCAATCCGATGCTCGGTTCATCCAGAATGTAAAGTACATTCACCAGTTGCGACC
The DNA here is from genome assembly GCA_035269145.1 of Tangfeifania sp. Classification (GTDB taxonomy): domain Bacteria; phylum Bacteroidota; class Bacteroidia; order Bacteroidales; family Prolixibacteraceae; genus Tangfeifania. The sequence continues at coordinate 562 of DATFJO010000247.1, forward strand.
CGATTTGAGTAGCCAACCGGATGCGTTGTGATTCGCCGCCCGACAAACTTTTGGCAGTACGGTCGAGCGCCAGGTAATTCAATCCAACATCGAGCATAAATCCCAGCCGGTCGCGGATTTCCTTGATGACCTCGGTTCCGATTTTGCGCTGCTTGTCGGTCAGGCGTTCTTCCAGGCCATCAAACCAGTCGCCCAGTTCGTTTAAATCGAGTTGTGAAAGTTCCGACATATTTTTACCGTCGATTTTAAAATATAGCGATTCTTTTTTCAAGCGTCTCCCGTCACACTCGGGGCAGGAGGTTGTTTTCACAAACTGGTTGGCCCACTTTTGTGCTCTTTTCGAAGGATTATCTTCACGCGAACTATCGATGTATTTCACCACGCCATCGTAGCTCATCATATAATTCATGCTGCTGCCAAGTGGTGTATTTTTAAGCTGAATCCGTTCGTTGGTGCCAAACAGCACTTCATTCAGGCCTTCTTCCGAAATATTTTTCACCGGCGTTTTCAGCGTGAAACCGTGCTTCTCTCCCAGGGCTTCAATCTGCCAAAAAATCAGCGAGTTTTTATAAGCTCCAAGTGGTGCAATTCCACCTTTGGCAATGCTTTTATTTTTATCGGGAACAATTTTGTCGAGGTCGATTTCGGTGACCCGCCCAAGACCGTTGCACTGAGGGCAGGCACCTTGCGGCGAGTTAAAGGAGAAGTTGTGGGGCGCCGGTTCGGCATAAGAAATACCGGTACTCGGGCACATCAGCAAACGGCTGTAATATTTTGCTTCGTTGGTTTCGTGGTCGAGAATCATAAGGATTCCGTTGCCATGTTTCATGGCGGTTTGCACACTCTCTTTCAGTCGTTTTTCGCTTCCTTCGTCGGCTACCAGTTTATCTACCACAATTTCGATAAAGTGGTTTTTGTAGCGGTCGACCTTGTGATTGTGCTTAATTTCGGTTACCTCTCCATCAACCCGCGCATACAAAAATCCTTTTCGGCGAATCTGCTCAAAAAGCTCGCGGTAGTGGCCTTTGCGGCCTTTCACCACCGGCGCCAGAATATGAATCCGCTTGCCCTTAAAATCATTTTTTATGAGCTGCAGGATTTTATCCTCGGTGTATTTCACCATTTTTTCGCCGGTGTTGTACGAAAAAGCTTCGCCAGCACGGGCGTACAACAAACGCAGGAAATCGTAAATTTCGGTAACGGTTCCTACTGTAGAGCGCGGGTTGCGGGTAGTTACTTTTTGCTCGATGGAAATCACCGGGCTGAGCCCGGTAATTTTATCTACATCGGGCCGCTCGAGGTTTCCCAGGAAAGATCGCGCATAAGCCGAAAATGTTTCGATATAACGGCGCTGGCCTTCAGCATAAATGGTATCGAAAGCCAGCGATGATTTTCCACTGCCACTCAAACCGGTAATAACAGTAAGCTGATTTCGGGGGATTTCCACATTAATATTTCTCAGGTTATGAACCCGGGCGCCATGCACCACAATTTTTTCTTCAGGCTCTACCCATTCTTCCAGTGTCTGTTCTTCTGTGTATTTTGTTTCCTGCATGTGTTTCTGTTCCTTTCAACTAATCCAGTAACGGAATTTTCAGTGTGTATTTTTTGCCTGATGAGTTAGTCAGGTAGGTTTGCCGCAGCCACGGATTAAAATCTTTCAGCAATTTGTAGTTAATACCATTATCGATGGCGAGGTCTGCAAAATCTTCTACTCCCGCGGAAATTTCAATATTTTTTGTTGGAATGATGGGATACTTTTCCTCGTCGCCGATAATAAAATTGTAACGCTCCGGATTTTCAAGTACGAGTTTCAGGGCAATTATCCGGAAAACATAACGCTGTGTTTCCTCTACAAACAGCAGGTCGTAATAATTGGCTGATTTTTGCCGCTCCACCTGGCGTTCCACGCCCCTCATTCCTGCGTTGTAAGCAGCAGCCACCATCGTCCAGTTGCCGTATTTTTCGTAAGCATCTTTCAGATAATCGCAGGCTGCATAAGTTGCTTTTTCCACATGGTAGCGTTCATCCACCTCGCCGTTAATTTCAAGTCCGTAATCGCGGGCTGTTCCCCGCAAAAACTGCCAGAAACCAATGGCCCCGGCATACGATTCCGCCCGCGGGTTCAACCCGCTTTCTGCAACGGCGAGGTATTTAAAATCGTCAGGGATTCCTTCTTCCTGTAGAATGGGCTCGATTAATTTGAAGTACCTCGGTGCCAGTTTTATCAGGCGGATTGTTTGCGAATGGAAGTAGGAATTGACAATCAATTCACGATCCAGTGCTTCTTTAACATCGAAACGTTCGAGTGGCACGTATTCGCCGGCAAACATTGCAGTGTCGGGTATTTCAACCGACCGGAATTTTGATGATTCAATTACATGCTTTGTTTCGGCCTCGTCCGGTGTGGCAGAGCCCGAAATTAAAAAAACTATCAACCCCGCATTTACCACTAAAATTAGTGATAAAATTATTTTCCATCCCTTTTTTTCCATCTTTGCATTTTATTTTTCGAATCTGCAAAAATACATTTTTAAACGCTGTATTACAACGAAATGAATATGCAAATGTTTTTTAATGAAAAAGAAGAATTGCCTGCGGCCCTTCAGGCCTTATTGTCTGCTGCGAACATGATCCTCGCGCGTTGTACGATGCTGCTGCTGATGCCCTTTCAGGGCTAAAAAATTTAAGGTCAAACCCGGATTATTGACGCTGTCAGGTCGCTTAATTATTGCAGTTCAAATGCTCGGAGCGACTGTCCCCCTCAATGAGGGGGACGAGAAACCTTTAGGTTTCGGAGGGGGTAAAAAGATTAACACTTCCAACATTCGCCCTGATTACATTCATTTTTTAAGCCTGATTCACAAACCCTATTTCTGTTTCCCTCACCTTAGTAACCGTAAACCTGCCCACGTACTTACCTTATTACCTTATTTCTCAGGTTGAATAAAG
>DATFJO010000248.1:0-5399 GCA_035269145.1 Tangfeifania sp.
GGCAAATAACGTAAGAATTGAATTTAAGATGAAAGATAATTCAGTTGAAATAACGGTAGAAGACGATGGGAAAGGGTTCATTGTAAATGGCTCTCTGGAAACTAAATTTAATAAAAGTGGCTTCGGGCTTTTTGCTGTAAAAGAACGTGTAAATAATCTGGGAGGCTGGTTTTCAGTTCAGTCTGAACCTGGAATTGGCACATTCATAAAAATTACTTTACCTTTAAATAATAAAACGGAATTGTAATGGAATTAAAAATAATGATTGTCGATGATCATAAAATACTTCGCGACGGGTTAAGAAATATGATTGAGAAATATCCGAATTTCAAAGTAGTTGGTGAGGCCACCGACGGGCGTGAAGCCTTGAAGCTTTCACAGTCATTAAAACCCGATGTGGTAATTATGGATGTGGCAATGGAAGGCCTGAACGGTGTTGAAGCAACACAGCAGATTGTACAGCAATCACCCGAAATAAAAATTATCGGACTTTCAATGCACTCCAATAAACGTTTTATATTAGGCATGTTTAAGGCCGGAGCTTATGGCTATTTGCTAAAAGACAGCGATTCGAGTGAACTGATTGAAGCCATTAAAAAAGTAGCGCAAAACAAAAAATATATTTCGCAACGCATTTCCGGAGCCATTGTCGACGAACTAATTTCTCCCACCAGCCGCGAAGAGGCGGAGTTAAGCCAGCGCGAAAAGGAAATTTTACAATTGATTGCCGAAGGCAAATCTTCAAAAGAAATTGCCGAAATTTTGTTTCTCAGTTCCAAAACCGTTGATTCGCACCGGAAAAATATAATGGACAAGTTGGAATTATACAACATTCCTGATTTAACCAAATACGCCATTAAAACAGGGCTGACCACTTTGGATGATTGATTTTATGATTTCAGGAAAAGGCCCTTTTGCACATTTATTTTAAACCAGTTAATAATTTTCCCTCAGCAATTTTCCCACCGGTTTTCAGAAACTCACCTATTGACTGAGAACAGCTTATATCGTTTATTTGTGCTGTTATATGCAAGCACAATGAATTATGTTTGAAACAATTTTAAATAGAAACAGCAATAATTACCTGAGCAGACAGGAACTTTACGACATCCTCGAAGAGCTGCCAGTTCCTATTATTACTTCTGAAAAGGACGGGACAATTCGTTTTGCCAATAAAGAAGCATTAAAACTCGGCGGCTATGGTAATCTGCAGGGAAAAAAATGTACCGATACATTTTGCCGTGGAAACGAATGCACATGCCCTTTAAACGGACACAGCTCGTTGCAAAATACAAGGCAACAGTTTTTCAGGAAAGACGGACAGGCAGTGCCGGTTGTTAAAAAAGCCAAATCTGTTAAAATTGGCAATGAGTTTTTTTATGTGCAGTTTATTACCGATTTAACTGAACAAGAAAAAAAGGAAAAGGAATTAAAAGAAATTATTGGCGGAAAAGTAGTAGCCGAGACAAAAGCAAAAAATGAGTCAAACAAATTTGAAGAGCTTTTTGAAGGTGTCAGCGAAGCTATATTTGTTGTTGATTTTGATGGGAATATGATTCGAATAAATCATAATGCCTGCGAACAATTAGGTTACTCCAGGGAAGAACTTCTTTCAATGAATATCCGAGAAATTATACCACCTGAATTAAAGGGAGAATTAAAGAATAAATTTGAAGATTTAGCTGAAAAAGAACAAATTGTTTTTGAATCGGTACATGTTACCAAACAAGGAATAAGAATACCAGTTGAAGTTTATATTAATATTGTGGAATTTGATGGCAAAAAAATGGCCCTGGGAAGTACCCGCGATATAACAATCAGAAAAAGATTTCAGGAACAGTTGGTTGAAGCCAAAAAAGCAACGGAACACAATGAAGCCGAGTTGAAAACCATTTTCAATAAAGTGCCTTCAACCATCATTATTTACGATGAAAATTCCCGTGTACAGCGGATCAATGAAAAAGGACGAAAAAAATTCAATATCGGTGCAAAAGAGGTTAAAGACCAATTGCTGGGAGAGGTTTTAAGATGTAGTCATTTACTAAGCGGAAAAGAAAATTGCGGATTAAATGAAAACTGCCTCAATTGTCCGTTAAAGAATTATATGGAAGAAACCATTAAAACCGGTAAGGAAATCAGTAAAAAGGAAATATCAATTGATCTTCGGGGAAATGGTAAGGAAGAAACCAAAACCATGTTGCTATCCACAGCAATTCTTAAAAGTAATGGAAGCCGCACTTATATTGCCGCTTTAGACGATATTACTGAACGCAAAAAAATGGAAGTGGAACTGATTTCTGCCAAAGAAAAAGCAGAAGTTTCGGAAAAACTGAAAACCGCCTTTTTGAATAATATCAGCCACGAAATACGCACGCCGCTGAATGGATTACTCGGATTTCTCGATTTTTTTGAAGGCGATATCAGTGAATTTTCGGAAGAAGAAAGAAAACACTTTGTGAAAATTATGCGTAAGAGCGGAGACCGCCTTATAAATACGGTAACTGATATTGTTGAAGCATCGAAACTGGATTCGGGCATTGTTGACTTAAGCAAAAATTCATTCAGCCTGAAAAACACAATTGAAAATCTTTGCAGTGAAATAACGGAAAAGTACGAAGATCATCCGGTGGAGTTTAGCTGCCATATTGATGAAACGCTGGAGAATTGTCAGTTTGAAACTGATGAATCAAAACTGATTAGAGTAATAAAGCACTTGATTGGAAATGCTTTCAAATTTACAAAAGAAGGCAGTGTCTCGCTTGAAATAAAGCCGGAAAATGGTGAAATTCTTTTCAATGTGTCCGACACAGGCATCGGTATTTCCGGAGAAGATCTCGAAGTAATTTTTAATCCTTTCAGGCAAGCCGATATAAATCTTAGCCGTGCATTCGACGGAAACGGACTCGGATTGACCATTGCCGGCAAACTGGTGAAATTTCTGGGAAGCGAGTTAAAAGTATTATCAGAAAAAGATAAAGGCTCATCCTTTTATTTTTCATTGTCAGGAATCACCGGTAAAGATGAGATGAACATTCAGGAACCATTACACCAAACGTCGGATGTTTCATCATTACAGGATTTCAGTGGAAAAACAATATTGATTGCCGAAGATGATGATGTAAATTACCTGTTTCTCGAAGCTGTATTATCCTCAAAAGGCTGCAACTTAATCCATGCAAAAAACGGGAAAGAAGCCGTTGAGTTGTTTCATTCACATCCGGAAATTGATTTGATTATAATGGATTTAAAAATGCCGGTGATGACCGGAATTGAGGCGACATTAAACATAAGGGAAGAAAATAAGGAAATTCCCGTAATTGCACACTCGGCCTATGTGATGAACAATGAAAAGGAACAATCGCTGGCTGCAGGTTGTAACGATTATTTACCAAAACCCGTGAAACCCGCAGAACTGCTAAAAACAGCAGGCAGGTATCTTTTTAAGAATTATTTATCCAATTAATCAGTGAGTTATCATTTGAGACGCTGGAATCCGTTTCATGACACCATTGGCTTTTTTAGAGTTTGATTATGGCACATTTATTAGAAGAAAAATATCAACTGCAAAAAAAATACTCTCTTTGTTTAATCGAAGATGATTTGAAAATTGGTGACTGGCTGATTAATAAATTAAAAGGAAATGAAAGAATCTCTTCTTTACACTGGGCCAAAAATTTTCGGGAATCTGAAAATCATATAAACAATGAACTCCCTAACGTAGTAATTCTTGATTTAAAGTTACCGGATGGGAATGGGATAGATATTTTAAAAGGGATTAAAAGTAAAAATCTGGATATTAAAGTTTTTGTTTTTTCATCCAATGCGGCATTTAAAAATGTCTGTCTGCGATTGGGGGCCAAAGGATTTTTCGATAAAAGTTCCGATGGAGAAAAATTGATTGATACGCTGAAATATTTTAATCTTCAATAATACCAATTGTTTTTTAAACTGAGCCTTAAGAGAAGTTTGAAAATTATCCCGGTTAATCGGGATAATTCATATTTCGGGCAGTTTTTTAAAACAGGAAATTAATCCTTTGTCACCTTGCTTCCCCACCAGTTATTTCCGGGCTCAAAGTCTTCCGACAAAAAGCGCATGCGCTGATTTTCCAGACGCGGCCACACAACATTCACAATATGTTCCAGGTATTCTTTTTCGGCTTCTTTTGTCCATTCCGGGTCTCTTTCCGGGTAACGGGCGCCCATTTCGTTCAGCATTTCAAAAAGCTTCTCACTCAATCCAGCCGTCAGTTCCGGATTTTCGCCGGCCAAATCAACGGTTTCCTCAATATCGGTTTCCAGATTGTATAATTCTTCTCTACCGTCTTCATAATAGTGAATAAGTTTCCATTTACCGAGCCGGATGATGGAAGATGGTTGCCCTCCCTGGTTGCCGTAATGCGGATAGTGCCAGATGAGGGGGCGTTCATCAATTGTGCCGCTATTTAAAAGTGGAACCAGGCTAACCCCGTCGGTATGTTCTTCGGGCCGCAAATCGGCACCTGCAAGTTCAAGAAGGGTGGGGTAGAAGTCGGTTCCTGTAACGGGAGTAGTATTCTTTTGCCCGCCTTTCATTCCCGGCATTTTTATAAAGTATGGTTCGCGGATGCCGCCTTCAAACTGATAGCCTTTGCCTGCACGCAACGGGTGGTTTGATGTGGCAAATGCATCGCCGGCCGCCACGCCGCCATTATCCGAAGTAAAAATTACGATGGTGTTTTCAGCCAGTCCCAGTTCATCGAGGGTATTTAAAACCACGCCTACTGCATTGTCCATGGTTTCAACCAGCCCGGCATAAACCGGGTGGTCCTGCACCTGCCGGATAGGCAAAAAGTGGCCCATTTCGAACCCGGTTTCGGCAATTCCCATTTCTTCAGCTTTTTGCCTGTATTTGGCCCATTTCTCCTCTGTGGTTTGAAGTGGTGCATGAACGGCATAAAATGAAAGAAAAGCGAAAAATGAAGTATCCTGATGTTCTTCCAGAAAATTTGCAGTTTCATGTGCCAGCCGCATGGTGAGGCTTTCGCCATCGGGGCCGCTTTCGAGCCGCGGGTTTTCCCAGGGTGCGTAAAAACCACCCATTGGGCTTCCTTTATCCCAGCCCCCTTTGTTGATGTCGAAACCGTGATCTTCGGGCCACGAACCTTTGCTTCCGAGATGCCATTTCCCGGCGAAAAATGTTTTGTAACCAACTTCTTTCAAGGCCTCGGGCAAAGTGGTGTATTCATGCGGAAGATTGTGCACATATTCAGGTGGCAACAGTTGGTTGTGTCTTCCCTGTTTGCGCCAGTCTTCGCCGGTGCGTGCGCCAATCCAGTCGGTAATTCCATGCCGGGCTGTAAATTTACCGCTCATAATGCTGGCCCTCGACGGACTGCACACCTGGCAGGCGGCGTAACC
>DATFJO010000249.1:0-3181 GCA_035269145.1 Tangfeifania sp.
GCCTGCAAAAAGAGTGCGTCGTCAGCCAGCAGTTCGTAGGCAAAATCGGTCCTGATTTGTTCGAGGTATTCGGCGGCTGTGGCGTAATTGTTCCGTGATATTTCAATCCTCGATTTCCGGTATAAAATGTCGTCCACCAGTGAATTGTAAGGATAAATTTCAGCAATTGAATCGAGCGTATTCAGCGCCATCGAGTCTTTATTTCGGAAGAAAAACAAATCAGCGCGGGCAAACATTTCCAGCGGCACCGCCGTCGTGTCGAGATTGAGGTTGTTGCTAATCAGCATCGATAAATCCATAGCATCGTTGGCAGTGAGTTTCGAGGTGCTGGCTTTTAAAACATCCAGTTGCGCTTTGGCCCAACTGAAATTCCCCATGTAGTAACCAAGTTTCGCTTTTTTCAATTTCACTTCATCACCCAATGTATTTTTTTTGTTGGCATCAATCACCTGCGAATAAAGCAGCATCGCTTCCCACTGGTCGCCGGCGTAAATATTAATATCCGCCATTTCCGTTTTCAACATTCCCGTTTCTTCCGGTTTCAGCCGTGGAATGTTTAATCCTTTTTCCAATGTTGAAATTGCTTTTTCAGTATTATTCAGATAAAATGCAAGCAGGTGTGCATATTCCCTTATTAAATACAGTGAAGCGGGAGAATATCCCAGCAAATCCAACCCTTCCTCAAATTGAACGGCAAGTTTTTTCCCTTCTTCCGTATCGTTCAACTCCCCTGAAATGAATTCCATGTAAGAAGCATGAATATTTTGTGCATACGCCGGAACATAATAAGAATTTTCCTCGCCTTTATCCAGAAGATAATCAAAAGCTCTGCGGGCATCGGAATACTGTTGGTTGTTCAGCGCCATTTGCCCGAGGCGGTAAATCTGGGCATCTTCATTACCGGTTCGCCGGTCGAGGGCGATAGACTGGCGCAGTGCCGCCCCGAATTGCTTTTCCTGCAACAGGAACCAAATCATCAGCCGGTTGTAGCCGGTTACATTGGGTTCGGCCTGAATGCGCCTTAACACCTGGGTCCGGAATTGTTCCCGCAAACTGTCGTCTACATCCAGCCGCATGGCAGAGGCCAGGCTGCTTTCCACGCGATTGAGTTGCTTTTCATTTTCCCGAATCAGGTTCAGGTACTCTTCCATCATGTTTTCGTAATCGCGCTGGTAGAGGTAAACCCGTGCCAGTTCGTAGTTGAACTCTTCTTCCGGAAGTTCAGCGCGACCCTTTTTATACACCTTTTCGGCCCAGTTGAATTCCCGCCATTGCAAAAAAGCATTGGCTGTTATCAGGTAGCTGCCCTTGTTTGAATCCACCATATCAAGGGCTTTTTCATATTTTTCTTCCGCCTCTTCATCCTTTTCCTGAGCTTTCAAAAGATATCCCCAGTAAACCTGGAATTCAGCCCGAGGTGTGTTTTGTTTATCAATTTCTTTTTGAAGCTGATTCTCTGCTTCTCCATATCTTTCAAGCTCAATCAGCGAAGTAAGGTACAACCTGAAATAGTAATTGTTGCGCGAAAGGTTATAAACTTCCAGAAGTAAAGGCGCAGCTTTTTCGTAATCTTTGGCATTATAAAACGACAGGGCCAACCTTGAGTTGGTTTGTATTTCCTGTTGCCTGGTGTTTTGACCCGAAACAACATTTAAACTGAACAGCAACAGTATGGTAATAATTGTATTTTTCATATTCAATTTTGCAATACTACAAAAATAACGCGGAAATGCGAACAATGGTTTTTGCAGATGGTTTTAAGTTTAAAGTTTTAAAATTACTTTTGCATAAAAATTATCAGGTATGGCAAATGAGTTGAGAGACAGGCACAGGTTGCCGCGATGGATGAAGATGAAAATGCCAAAAGGCGAAAGCTACTCGAAAGTCAAAAATCTTGTAAACGAACACGGACTACATACAATTTGTACAAGCGGAAATTGCCCAAACATTGGTGAATGCTGGAACAGGGGCACGGCAACTTTTATGATTCTTGGTGATATTTGCACCCGCCGTTGCAAATTTTGCGCTGTGAAAAGCGGACGCCCACTTCCTCCCGATGAAAAGGAACCCGAAAAACTGGCTGAATCAGTGCGGATTATGGGCGTGAAGCATTGTGTGATTACTTCAGTTGATCGCGATGATTTGGATGATCAGGGAGCCGGAATATGGGCAAGAACAATCAGGGAAGTAAAACGGGTGAACCCCGAAACTAAAATCGAGGTGCTGATTCCCGACTTCAGGGGAAAAGAAGAGCTGATTCAGCAGGTTATCGATGCCGGACCTGACGTGGTTTCACACAACCTTGAAACAGTGGAGCGACTGACTCCTTTTGTGCGTTTTGCTTCGAAATACCGCCGCAGCCTCGATACCATCCGATACATTGCCCGAAACCATAAAGTGGCAAAATCGGGTATCATGCTCGGGCTGGGCGAAACAAAAGATGAGGTATTGCAAACCATGGACGACCTGCGTGAAGCCGGCTGTAAAGTAATGACCATCGGTCAGTACCTGGCACCAACCGCCACGCACATGCCGGTGGAGGAATATATTAAACCCGAGCAGTTTGCAGAGTACCGCGAAATTGGCCTTGAAAAAGGATTTTCGTTTGTGGAAAGTTCGCCGTTGGTGCGGAGTTCATACCGGGCGGAGCAACATGTGAATGCATAGGGGAAGCCCCATCCCAACCTTCCCCCAAAAGGGAAGGAGAAAAGATGGAGATAGTTGTTTTTGAGAGTTTTCTTTTTTGATAAATATTTTAGGAACGAACCAAAACCTTATTATAATTTTAAACCTTAGTAACCAAGTTGTAGAATAAGTAATAGAGGTAACCTTATTACCTTATTATTTTGAAAATGCTGGGTTTACTTCAAATTTTTAAAATGGCAGATTTTAATTACAACGATATTGGTCTGAAAGACTACAAAGAGGTGTGGGACCTGCAGGAACAAATCCTTGCAGAAATAATTGCAGAAAAACGGGAAACCAAAAAACCGACTTCAAAAAACGAGTTTATTTTGGTGGAGCATCCGCATGTTTACACACTCGGAAAAAGCGGCGACGAAAAAAACCTGCTGGCACAAAGCGATCTCCTGGAAAAAATTGAAGCCACTTTTTATAAAATAAACCGCGGTGGCGACATTACCTACCACGGTCCCGGTCAGTTAGTAGGCTATCCCATTAG
>DATFJO010000250.1:0-7689 GCA_035269145.1 Tangfeifania sp.
GAAGGCATTCTCGAAAATCTGAAAAAGAAAATTTATCACCCCATTTATTTGTTACAGGGCGAAGAACCTTTTTTTATCGACCAGATTTCTAATTACATTGAAAAAAATGTATTGACCGAAGCCGAAAAAGGATTCAATCAAACCATTTTTTACGGGAAAGATTCCGAGCCCCAAAACATTGCCGAAAGTGCGCTGCGGTTCCCGATGATGGCTGACAAGCAGGTAATTATTGTTAAAGAAGCTCAAACCCTGCGCAAAATTGAAGACCTGGATAATTATGCTGAAAAACCGATGGCTTCTACCCTGCTGGTATTGAACTACAAATACAAAACACTGGATGCCCGCACAAAACTGGCAAAAGCCATCAAAAAAAACGGCGTAATTCTTACAACCAAAAAAATATATGAAAACCAAATTCCTGCATGGATTGAAAAATATCTGAAAAAACGCGATTTCACAATTGCGCCGCAGGCAGCACAAATTTTAACAGCCTATCTCGGAAATGACCTTGGCAAAGTAGCTAATGAACTGAACAAATTGGTAATTGCAGTAAAAGACACCAACAAAATTACACCCGAACACATCGAAAAAAACATAGGACTAAGCAAAGATTACAACCTGTTTGAACTGCAGGATGCGCTGGGCAGCAGAAATATTTTTAAAGCCAACCAGATTATTCAGTACTTTGGCGCCAATCCGCAGGAGCATCCAATCCAGAAAACAACCGCAACATTGTTTTCTTACTACTCCAAAATATTTTCCTATCATTTTCTGAAAGATAAATCGGAAAGAAATGCGGTGGCTCAGTTGGGTGGCCACCCTTTTTACATCCGAAAAATTATGGCTGCCTCAAAAAAATACAACCCGACAAAACTTTATGAAATAATCGGTATTTTGCGCGAATACGATATGAAGAGTAAAGGTATGGGCGTTTCGGGATTAACCGAAAGCAGTGAATTGCAAAAAGAAATGATTTATAAAATTTTACATTAATGATAATAACATGGTTGATAATCGGAATCACAGCAGTGGTTTCGTACCTGACATTTCAAAATAACAACATGATGGAAAAACTGCAGTTTAATGCTGCAAAAATTATCCATCAAAAACAATATTACAGGCTGGTTTCACATGCTTTTATCCATGTTAGCTGGTCGCATTTGGGAGTAAATATGCTGGTGCTCTATTTCTTTGGCCGGAATGTGGAAGTTCTTTTCCAGCAACTTTTTAGCAACCAGGGTACGCTCTATTTCCTGCTGCTCTATCTTGGCGGAATTTTAATTTCCAATGCATGGAGCCTGATTAAGCATCAAAACGATTACTACTACAATGCAGTAGGTGCTTCGGGCGCAGTTTCGGCAGTGCTGTTTGCGCATATCTTCCTTCGGCCGATGGATATGCTTTACCTGTTTGCAATTCTTCCCATTCCGGGAATTGTATTTGCTGTGGGGTACCTGATTTATTCGTACCAGATGGGAAAGAAAAAATCGGACAACGTAGCTCACGATGCCCATTTTCTGGGGGCAGTTTTCGGGTTTGTTTTCCCGCTGCTGCTGAGGCCCGGGTTATTCGATAATTTTATCAGTCAGTTGTTTTCATTCCTGTAATATGGATTTCCTGATTTACAATGGCGAAATAAAAAATAAGGAAGAGGTTAATCTCTCACACTTACTGTATAACGGAACTTTCAGCCTGAACCACAAAATCTGGTACGGTTACGGAGGTATTCCGCTTTTTGATGAAAACATTCGATTGATCGGACGCCAGGCAGAAGCTTTAAATTTGCCGCTCCCGCAACTGTTCCAAAATAAACGTGAACTGTTCAGAATTACCAAACGGATGCTGAACAAGAATAAATTTTACCGCTCCGGTTATGTTCATTTTCACATTTACCGGGGGAACCAAAACTCTGAATTGCTAATAACAAGCAATGCTTTTCATGATTTTGAATTTCCCTTTTCAGAAGAAGGAAAACTGATTACCATTTCGCCGCAAAAAAAGCACAGTGAAAATAATTTCAATCCATTCGGATTCTTCAACGAAATGCTTTGGAAAACTACTCTTTCGCAATTAAAAGGTTCGCATTTTCAGAATGCGGTTTTAACCAATGAAAAAGGAGCGGTGTGTGAATGTGCTTTCTCAAATATCTTCCTTATTAAAAGAAACGAACTTATTACGCCGTCGAAAAAAACAGGTTGTTTCATTGATGTTCTCCGCCCGTATATCCTGGAAACCGCCCGGTTGCTAAAACTTAAAACGGTTGAGTCTGCTTCCATTCAACCTGCCGATCTTAAAAATATGGACGAAATATTTCTTGCATCTGAACAAGCCGGTATTCAGTGGGTACTGGGAGTTGAAAACAAAAGGTTTCTTCACCGACACTCCCGGCAAATTCACGATAAATTAAATGAATTTTTAAAGGCAAAACCGGGCCATTAATTCATGGCCGGATTTTCGGGAAAATTTTCCCAGACTGTGTAACGCTGCCCCACTTTTTTCACAAAATCGGCCCACGATTCCTGGCGCATTTCCCGCATTATAGTTTCCTGGTCAACATCATTTACCAACCACGAATCTTCTTTTAATTCCTGTTCAAGCTGACCGGCATCCCATCCGGAATACCCCACAAAAAAACGAATATCGTCAGAATTAACCGACTTGTTGATAACCATCTGCTTCAGCACCTCAAAATCGCCACCCCAGTATAAATCGCCAAGCACATGAATGCTTCCCGGCAATTTATTGCCAAGTTTGTGAATAAAATATATTGAATCGGTTGCCACCGGTCCGCCAAGGTAAACATCTACATCAAACTCAGGAAAACCGGGAAACACATCATGTATGGCAACATCCACTTTTTTATTCAGAATAAAACCAACCGCTCCTTTTCCGCTGTATGCCACCAGCAATATTACGGAACGGTTAAAGTAATTCCCCGGCAAAAAAGGTTCGGCAATTAATATGCGTCCCTTTTTTGGCTCCACATCATTCGTTTTAATTCTGAATATGTCTAAATTGTCATTCATATTACAAAGCAATATAAGAAATTTCAACTATCAATCAAACAGTTGAAAAGAGAGCGTACAAAAATTGTGCGATTTTTCCCGAAAAATTTCTATTCTTCTTCTACTACAATAAAAATATCTTCATCGGGTTTGGACATAAAATATTGCTCGCGGGCAAATTTCTCGAGTTGCTCTTTACCGGCATTTAAATCTTCCAGTTTTTGTTTATCGGAAGCAATTTTTTCGATGTAATATTCTTTTTGCCGGATTAATTCTTCAAGGCGTTGTTTATTCTCGCGGTGGGCCAGAAAACTGTTTTCATCAAAAAAAACAAACCAGGCCAAAAAAAGTACTGTTGCAATAAAATATTTATTGCCCAGTATTTTGGTCCAGTGTCTTTTTGTCGATTCGTTTTCCATGATTACTTGTTTGGGTCAAAATTAATACATTGCAGCAACAAATAAAAGGGGCTGAAAAAAATCAGCCCCTTTTTTATAAACACTTCCTGGTTTATAGTTTATTTTTCGTCGGGCAAAAAGTTCGGATACATAAAACTTGTTGGTGGAACAAAGCTTTCTTTTATACTGCGGATAGAAATCCAGCGAAGCATATTAAACAGGGTTCCTGCCTTGTCGTTTGTACCGGAACCGCGGGCTCCGCCAAAAGGCTGTTGCCCCACAATTGCGCCGGTTGGTTTATCGTTGATGTAGAAATTACCTGCTGTATTTGAAAGGCGTTTTGCCATCTTTTCGATGTTGTAACGATCGTTCGACCAAATAGCACCTGTCAAACCATAAATCGATGTTTTATCGAGGATATCGAGTGTTTCATCCATTTTTTCATCCTCATAGATGTAAATGGTTATTACCGGGCCAAACAGCTCTTCTTCCATGGTAATGTAATCGGGCTTTTGGGCAAGTATTACAGTAGGTTCAATAAAGTAACCTTCTGATTTATTACATTTTCCACCGAACAGGACTTCAGCATCTTTGTCTTCTTTTGCCCGGTCGATGTACCCTTTCAGCTTATCGAACGAAGATTCATCGATAATGGCATTTACAAAATTGGTGAAATCTTCAACCGGTCCCATTTTTACTTTGGCAAGTTCTTCGCCCAGTTGTTTTTTTAATTCCGGCCAGATGCTTTTGGGAATATACGCACGCGATGCAGCCGAACATTTTTGCCCCTGGTATTCGTAAGCGCCACGAATAATGGCGGTTGCAAGTTCCGGGATTCCGACTGTATTGTCTGTAAAAATGTAGTCTTTTCCACCGGTTTCGCCTACAATGCGCGGGTAGGTTTTGTATTTGTAGATGTTTTCACCGATGGTTTTCCAAACTTTCTGAAACACTTCGGTTGAACCGGTAAAGTGGATTCCGGCAAAATCACTATGCGTTAAAACCACATCGGCAACCACCGGACCTGAGGCATAAACAAGGTTAATAACTCCGTCGGGAACTCCGGCCTCACGGAAAATATCCATCACAACCCCTGCCGAGTAGATAGCAGTTTTTGAAGGTTTCCAAACAACCACGTTGCCCATCATTGCAGGTGCTGCCGGAAGGTTTCCGGCAATGGCGGTAAAGTTGAACGGAGTGAGTGCAAAAACAAATCCTTCGAGCGGACGGAATTCGTTGTAATTCCAAACTCCTTTTACTGAATTGGGCTGCATTTTATAAATATCGGTCATGGCTTTTACACCAAACCGCAAAAAATCGGCAAGTTCGCAGGCGGCCTCAATTTCGGCCTGGTACACATTTTTCGACTGCCCCAGCATGGTGGCTGCATTGATTTTTGCCCGGTAGGGCCCTGAAATCAGATCGGCTGCTTTTAAAAATATAGAAGCCCGGTGCTGCCACGACATGGCGGCCCATTTTTCACGCGCTTCGAGGGCGGCATCAATAGCCATTTCAACATGACTCGAATCGCCCTGGTTGTAATGCCCAAGTGTGTGTTTTATATCATGCGGCGGGGCCATGCGCACTTTCCGGTCGGTAAAAACATCCTGTCCGCCAATTACCATGGGCAGTTCAACTTCTTTCGAGCGCAACTCTTTCAGCATTGCCTGAACCTCTTCCCTCTCGGGGCTTCCAGGTGCATAACTTTTTACCGGTTCGTTTTTTGCATCCGGTACATTGAAAAATCCTTTTGACATACAATTATTGTTTTTAATATTATGTTTTTATTTTTATACAAAATTACTGAATCGGGCAGAGCAAAATCATAACAAAAATCAGGGAGTAATAATTTCAATGTTTAATAAATAATTGAAAACAAAAAAAATAGATTACGAGTGAGCAAAAACAAAACAAAAGTCATCTTTTTGAATTCATAATTGATTTGAACTTTGTATCTTGAATTTTTAATAAAATATTGAACGGATTAAAGCCATTATACCTATTTTTACGGCGTTGAGCAAACCTTTATACTATATCATTACTGAAAAGTTGTGGGCTGAAAACCCACAATCTGATAAAAAACGGCTTTTTGAATTGCTGGTTGTTTTTTCAATCATTCAGTTTGCTACGTTGTTTCATTTTGTATTTAACCTTTTTCAAACTGAAATAAATTCTTGCCTGGCATGCGATGCAGCCATGGTTTTGTTTGCTTTTCTGGCAATTACCTGTGTTATAAAAAACAGGCTAAACTGCGCACTTAATACACTTTTTGCGGTCCCGGTTCTCATTTATGCCTATTACATTTCTGATTTTTACGCTCATGCTCCACTAACTGAAACGATGTATCAGTCGCTTTGGTGGCTGCTGGGTGGCACCCTGTTTTTATTCTATTTTGCTGAATCCGACTCAAAAGTGTTCCTGTTCCTTATACTTTCCGTTTTCACACTCAGTTTTCATTTACTAAAAGCCAACCTTTTACTAAGTCCGTTTTCTCCCCCGGGTCAAATTATTGCACATCCGGTTGTAATGTACCTGCTGATTTTTTCGGGACTTTTCCTCATTCGTACCAAATACCGGAAAATAAATGAAAAAATTGCCGGAACACTGCAAACTACCCGACAGGGAATTTCAAAAGTAATTCAGAACACCGGCTTTTCGGTAGCCGAAATCAGGGCCGAACGCGATGAAGAAGGAAACATTGAAAACCTTTGGATTGACAAGGTAAACAATGCCTTTGAAGCTGCATTCAAAATAAATTTACACGAAGTAAAAGACCAGGAAGCCAACTACATTTTCGACCTGATTTTTTACAACGATCATTTCGATTTAAATAAATTCCTGCTTTTCGATAACAATAAAACCCATGAATTTCATTCAAAAAAACTGGAAAGCTGGTATAAAGTTCATGTTCTCAAACCTGCGTATAACAAGTTTTTTGTAATTTTTGAAGACATCACAAAAGCAAAGAAAAAAATTGCCGACCTTGAAAGCAGCCGTCGTAGATATAAAGTCCTGCTCGAGGCAATCCCCGATATGTTTTTTGTGATTGGAAAAGACGGAACCTACGAAGATTTTGTGATTAAGGAGAGCGATCTTTTTAAAGTGGAAGATGCCAATATTGTTGGAAGCACCATTTACGATGTGGGCTTTCCAAAAAATATGGCTCAGAAAATTTATTCATGCATTCAAAACAGCCTGAAAAACAATACTCTCGAAACAATCGAATATTCGTTGAACACACCAAACGGAACTTATCTTTACGAAATGCGGCTGGCCAAACTGAATGCCACATCTGTAATTTCGGTAGCCCGCGATATTACCCGTCGGAAGAATGCAGAATTCAGTCTTGAAAAAGCCCGTAAAAAAGCAGAAGAATCCGACCGGCTGAAATCGGCGTTCCTTGCAAATCTTTCGCACGAAATCCGTACACCGCTCAATATTATTACCAATTTCACACGGATGCTCACCGACAGCGACCTCGGCAACACCGAGCGCATCGAACTTTCGGATGCCATTTCGCAAAACGGCACCCAGTTGCTGAATATGATTGATAACACCATTCACCTCTCGAAAATAGAGACCGATTCAGTGGATATGCATACCAGTTTTTGTAAAGTGAACACTTTGCTCCGGGATATTTACAACCGCTCGAGAACATTGGTGCCCGATGCCAGGCCGGTAAAACTTCATCTCGATCTGGATGTTCCGAATCCCGCTTTTGGGTTTTTAACCGACACAAACCTCCTCGGAGAAGCACTGCTCATACTGGTTGATAATGCTGTTAAATACACACAAAAAGGTGAAATCCACCTGGGATATGAGATGTTGCGGAACGAAGCAGTAAAGTTTTCGGTTTCCGACACCGGAATTGGAATTCCGCAGGAAGAAATTGAAAATATATTCAGCCGCTTTTACCGGATAAAAAACGAAATCAACGACATTACTTCGGGTTCAGGAGTGGGATTGCCCATTGCCCAGCATTACGTGCAGCTTCTCGGCGGTGATCTCAATATTGAAACCACCCCCGGAAAAGGTACTGAATTCTGGTTCACTCTGCCTTTTAATGAGGGTGAAGGTTACCTGAAAATTGTAAGTTGAAATCAAAAAGAATAAAAAAATCCGGGAAGTAAATCCCGGATTTTAACCATTTAATGCTTAACAATTTTAAAAGTTTGCAGCGGACGGTTATTTTCTCCGTTTAATTTTAAAAAGTAAGAACCGCTGGCCTTGTTCTCAAGGTTCAGTTTTTAGTGCGGTCCCTGATTTCGCCTTCCATCAGTTTTTCG
>DATFJO010000251.1:0-12891 GCA_035269145.1 Tangfeifania sp.
AAAGTGAATAAAAAGTAATAATTATTGTAAATTCAGATCTCACATCATAAGATTTAAGGTTATGCACATTTTTACAGATGAACCTGGCTTTGAAAGAAATTGCGCCGCTTATGGAAATTTTTTTGAAAAGTGTTGAAAACCATCGCTACCGCCTGCGAAAAAAAATGGACCTCGATCACGACGAGAAATTAATAGATATGATTTTACAACTCTAAACTGAATTTTAATTCAGCGAATAGTTAAACAGCTTACCGCCTTCGCTTCCAACAACCAGGCTCAGTCCTACATCATCCTCTGAGAGTTTACCAATACTAAATTCGGTATTTCCCTGGAGCGGGAATCCGTCGTGCAATTCACCTGCCGGATTAAACAGGTATATCCTGTTGGAAGCTGCATCTCTTATCCCTACCTTTTTATGATTTGGCCCGAATGTGTAAATATTTGGTGCCGATTCAATACGATTATCGAAATCTTCGTCAAACAGCTTCTTGCCATTTTCGTCCATCACAATCAGTTCGTTTCCATCAACAAACACAAAGTCGGGAACATTATTTCCATCTAAATCGTCGACCGTAAAAAAGTGATCTTCGCTAAAATTGCCGGTTTTCTTTTCCTCGTGTGTGCCGTCGAAATAGATGTAATGCACTTTGCCGGAAAGGTCGGTTGCCACAATTTTGGGCTTTCCATTCAAATTCAGCGCCAATTGATTTTTAGAATTTTCGAACCAGGATGAAGTTTCAACCCGTGTTTCGCCTCTCCTGTTTTGAATATAAATCTTTGTTCTGTCTTTGAAAACAATGTAGTCGCGGCTGCCAATTCTGAAATGTTGCACCGGCGAAATAACCGGATGCTCAGTTTGCCCGAATACCCAGCCGCTGATTTTATCTCCCGATTTATCGTAGGCAAGCACAGATTTGTCTTCGTGGGCGATAAAATAACGGTAATCACGGTTGTTGTGATAATCGAACACATTTGCACCGTTGGTGGCCGGCGAACTGAAGTCAACCGGAAAATGTGCCACGTTATTGCCGTTACGGTCGATTAGGTAAAGTTTTTCTTTGGTATTGAAAAGGTATTGTAAATTGCCATTTACATAATAATCTACCTGATGAATTTCGCCCATCACCCTTCCTGAAAGCGGCATTGTCCAGCGAACCCTGCCCTCGCTGGTAATTTGATGCAGGTTATAATTTTCATCTTGAACAATGATTTCGTGGCCATCTGCATCATTATGATTAACAAGCAGTTGCGGTTTTATAATGATGTTGCCGCCAATGTTGCTCTGCCAGGTTGTCCGGGCTTGCTGGCGCGACTCAGGATTAAATTCAATGACAAGCGAATTGTGATAACTATCTTTTTCGTGCTGCACCTGCCAGCTTATTGCTCCAAACTTGCGGATATTTTCTTCTGCCTTATCCAGTTGCTGAATTGTTTCATTTGAAAACAGTTCAGTTTTAAACCCGAAAGCACGGTTCACATCAACAAAAGCATGCACATTGGCGCGATTAGAAAGATTCTGTTTGTAACGCTGGTAACGATTGTTGCGTGTGAGTGTAGCTCCAAGCATCATACTTCGTGCATAATCACGGATTCCCTGTTCCGAATTGGAAAAAACCATGAAATCTCCAAAAAATATCATAAACCCGGCCTGTGCCATTCCGAACGGCTCCCCCAGCCAGATACCCGGCAAAGAAGGATACGGGAATTTATAAACTTCGTAACTAACTTCTTCATCCAACGCAAAACTGGTTTTCATGTCATTCACATTTAGTTCCCGCCTCGATGCATAATTGTTCAGCAATTTCAGAAACTGCTCCTGGGCCAGCGATTTCCCCTGGGTATGAACAATAAAATAAGTTGTTTTTTCATCCGGGTCAACCGGCACACTGGTAGAGGCTACAATCAGTTCATCTTTTACAATTTTCCTGAAATCATTTTGAATGTTTGACCGGAATCCGCGTTCGTAGCGTTTCATGCGTTCTTCGCGGGTATAATAAAAATCAGTATGTGTAAAATACTCATCGAGCCGGTTAAAGAAAGCTTCCTTGTCTGAAAAAGCAAAACTGCAGAAAAATGAAGTATTACCGGGCAGAATGTCTTCTGCTGAAAAACGTACAGGTTCCTGGTCGGCAAAAACCGTAAGAAAATGATTCAGCGAGTCATCGGCTGCTGAAATTCCAGCTAATGAAATATGATCGTTTTTAAACTGGAAATCCAGTTCGGTCCAACTGGCAAAATCTCCAAATGACTGCATTTCCCGCCGAATATTTATGCGCCGGGTTTCGCCAAATTCATCCACTTTTGTTTTTGTGGAACCATTTAAAAACCGGCCTGCAAAATCGGGGAAGTACGCATGATTCACATACAACGAAACTTCAGACCTGATGTTCCTGGATCTGTTCACTTCCCTGAAATAATTGTCTTTGAGAATTCCATTGGCAGGCAGTTGCCGGATAGCCTGTTCCACCAGCAACGATTTTGTACCGATCAACAACAATTCTTCAGCAAAAGAATAAAACACAGAATTATTATTGTCTGCATTTACAATTTCCGTAATGGTATGGTTTCCGTATTCTTTGGTTTGATACATATACCCTGAAGCCGGAAAAACTGTATTTGCCAGATTTTTAAAAGCATTTTTTTGGTTATTGCTTTCGGCTTTTGCAATGATAAGCGGCACCAAATCGTTTCTACCCGAAAAGCCGAAGGAGAGAATAAATTGATTGTCGCGAAGACTGCCCGGAAGCTCTTCACTGTTTTCGATAAGTGAATCGAGGTGTTGGGTGAGACTGAAAAAATCCGCCCATATTCCGGCATTTTGCAGTTCCTGCAAAAGAGGATTGTTTAGTGGAATCGTTTTTAATGAATTAAATTCAATGAAAAACGGGGCAGTCACCGGGACGGCTTTATACAGGGAAGTGTCTTTCGAAAAACTGATTTCATCCCTTGAATAAAAGAAAAAACCGGCAGCAACTGCAAGCAAAAGAAAAACTACTACAACTAAACTTCGCTTCATCCTATCAGGGTTTTTCCAAAAGTACAAAAATGAAAACGCTGAATCTTATGATTTTGTGATGAGAAATGAAACATTTAATGTTAATAACACTGTTTTTTATTCAGAAAAAAATCTCAATCCATAAAAAAAGCCGGGAATCCCGGCTTCTTAAAAAATATGATTTTGGATATTTTATTCAATTTTACGCTTAAAGCGTTTTTGCAACTTCCACTTCTTCAAATGCTTCCACGTTATCGCCTACTTTAATGTCGTTAAAGTTTTCGATGTTCAAACCACATTCGTAACCGTTTTTCACTTCTTTTACATCTTCTTTAAAACGTTTCAGCGAACCGAGGTTGCCGGTATAAATTACAATACCGTCGCGAATTACACGTACTTTGGAATTCCGCTTGATTTTTCCGTCGCGGACAATGCAACCGGCCACCGTACCTACTTTGGTAATTTTAAATACTTCCATCACTTCGGCTGTACCGGTAATTTCCTCTTTGATATCGGGTGAAAGCATTCCTTCCATTGCGGCTCTAATTTCGTTGATGGCATCGTAAATAATGGAATAGAGGCGGATATCAATCTGCTCGCGCTCTGCCAGTTTACGGGCGCTGAGCGACGGGCGCACCTGGAAGCCAATTACAATTGCTTCGGATGCAGCAGCCAGCAAAATATCAGATTCTGAAATCTGACCAACTGCTTTGTGTTTCACATTCACCTGAATTTCTTCAGTAGAAAGTTTAATCAGCGAATCGGCAAGCGCTTCAACTGAACCATCCACGTCACCTTTTATAATCAGGTTCAATTCCTGGAAGTTTCCGATGGCAATGCGTCGACCGATTTCATCGAGCGTAATGTGCTTTTGTGTACGGAGTCCCTGTTCGCGTGCAAGCTGTTGCCGTTTGTTGGCAATGTTTCTGGCGTCGCGTTCATTTTCCATCACATGGAAATTATCGCCGGCCTGCGGAGCACCGTCGAGACCGAGGATGATTGCCGGTTGTGCCGGACCTGCATCGTCGATTTTTTGATTACGCTCGTTAAACATTGCTTTTATGTGGCCAAAATACTGACCTGCCAAAACAATATCGCCTGATTTAAGTGTTCCTGACTGTACCAGCACAGTTGCCACATATCCACGTCCCCTGTCAAGCGAAGATTCAATGATGGTTCCTGTTGCCCTTTTATTTGGGTTTGCTGTTAATTCAAGCATTTCTGCCTCAAGCAATACTTTTTCAAGCAATTCGTCAATTCCCTTACCTTCTTTGGCTGAAATATCGTGCGACTGATATTTTCCGCCCCATTCTTCAACAAGGTAATTCATATTGGCCAGTTCCTCTTTAATTCTTTCGGGACTGGCACCTGGTTTATCAATTTTGTTGATGGCAAAAACAATTGGAACGCCTGCTGCTGACGCGTGGTTGATAGCTTCAACGGTTTGAGGCATCACATTATCGTCGGCTGCCACAATAATAATGGCAATGTCGGTAACCTGGGCACCACGTGCACGCATGGCGGTAAATGCTTCGTGGCCCGGAGTATCGAGGAAAGTAATGTCTTTTCCTTTACCCATATCTACGTGGTATGCTCCGATGTGCTGGGTGATTCCGCCAGCCTCACCGGCAATTACGTTGGTGCTGCGAATGTAGTCGAGCAACGAAGTTTTTCCGTGGTCGACGTGGCCCATTACCGTAACAATTGGTGAACGCGATTCCAGATTTTCTTCTGAATCCTCTTCCGTGTCGTCAATCGACTCCTGGATATCGGCACTTACAAATTCAACTTTATAACCAAATTCATCAGCTACTACCGAAAGTGTTTCTGCGTCGAGCCGCTGGTTAATCGATACAAACAGCCCCAGACTCATACATGTGGAAATTACTTCGTTAACGTTAGCATCCATCATGTTGGCGAGTTCGCTTACCGAAACAAATTCGGTAACTTTCAACATCTTCTTATCTTCCTGGGTTTTTTCGAAATCGGCCTGTTTTTTCTCACTTACGGCAGCTCTCTTATCACGCCGGTATTTGGAACCTTTCGATTTTCCTTTTGAAGTTAAACGGGCCAGCGTATTTTTAATTTGCTTTTGAACCTCTACGTCGTCCACCTCTTTTTTCAACTGAACTTTTTTCTTTTTGCTCCCCTGTTTGGTTAGCTTTTGTTCAACGCGTGGTTTTCCGCTGCCCTGCTGTTTGTCTTCAAGTTTTATTTTACCGGAATCCTTAATGCGTTTACGGCGTTTTTTGCGTGACGCAGCTTCGGAAGTATCTTTTTGCAGTTTTTTGCTTTTTTTCTCGGGCAAGTCAATTTTCCCAACCACTGTTGGTCCATTCAACTTTTCCCTTTTCGATTTGTAGGTTTCTTCCTTTTCGCCTTCGCTCTCTTTCTGGGCCTGAGCTCTTTCTTTTTTCGCCAGCTCTTTTTGTTTCAGCCGCTCTTTGCGTTCTTTTTCCTTTTCTTTTTTCGATTTTTTTGTCGGCCTTGTTTTTTGATTCAGTGAATCGAGGTTGATTTTGCCAACTACTTTTATTTCGTCAACCTGTGACTTTTCTGTTTCGATATCTTCTTTTTTCTCTTCTCTTGACTTTTCTTCTTCAGCTTTGGGAGCTTCTTCTTTGGTTTTGGGTTCTTCCGGCTTAACTTCTTCTTTTTTGGGTGTTTCTTTCTTTTCAGCAGCAGGTTCTTTTTCCGTCTTTTCTTCTTTCGTTTCGGGTATTTCTTCCTCTTTCTTTTCTTCTTTCTTTGGTTTCTTCTTATGTGCATCGAGATCTACCTTGCCCACCACTTTTAGCTGGCTGGCCGGTTTTTTCTCAACAGGAGGTTCCTCTTCCTCTTTTTCCTTTTCAGCTTTGGGCTCCTCTTTTTTCTTTTCAGGGGTTTCCTTTTGAGGTTCTTTTTCTACCTTTTGTTCTTTTGTTTCGGGTATTTCTTCCTCTTCCTCCTCAAAATCTTCCTCTTCTTCTTCATCAATAGAAATAACTTCCTGCTTGGGCCGGTGGCTTTTCAGTATAATTTTTTCCGATTCCTTTTTCAGGTTTAAATCGATTTTGTATTCCTTTTCCAGAAGTTCAACTGCTTCTTCAGAGACTTTAGTGTTGGGATTTGTATCGTATTCAAAACCCTTCTTATGCAGAAAATCCACAATGGTATGAATTCCCACATTAAACTCGCGTGCAAGTTTACTAAGCCTTATTGCTTTGCCTGCTGCCATATATTCTTTTTTTCCTTTCTTTCCCTTATGCTAAAGACTCTGCAAGTTTAAACAAAAGCTTTTACAGAATTTTTAATTTTAGCTTATTTTTTTGTTATTGCTCAAATTCCGACTTGAGTACTTTCAGCACCTCATCGATGGTTTCTTCCTCGAGGTCGGTGCGCTTAATCAGGTCGTTACGCGAAATATTGAGTACATTTTTTGCTGTGTCACAACCGATGGCTTTAAATGCATCGATGATCCAGCCTTCAATTTCATCTGAAAATTCATCGAGGTTCACATCCTCGTCATCTTCTTCCATATCGCGGTACACATCAATTTCGTAACCGGTAAGCTGACTGGCCAGCCTGATATTCAGACCACCTTTACCAATAGCCAGCGAAACTTCTTCCGGTTTCAGGTAAACCTCAGCTTTTTTCTCCTCTTCGTTTATTTTAATGTTAAGGATTTTGGCCGGGTTTAATGCCCGCTTAATATAAAGCTGGGTATTGGCTGAATAATTGATTACATCTATATTTTCGTTGCGAAGTTCTCTCACTATTCCGTGTATGCGCGAACCTTTCATTCCCACGCAGGCCCCAACCGGGTCCACTCTCTCGTCGTATGATTCAACGGCAACTTTGGCGCGCTCGCCTGGCACCCGCACAATTTTTTTGATGGTAATCAGACCGTCGAAAATTTCGGGTATTTCGAGTTCGAAAAGCCGCTCGAGGAATACCGGGGAGGTGCGCGAGAGAATAATCAGCGGATTGTTGTTTCGCAGTTCAACCTTAGATATTATTGCGCGAACTGTATCTCCCTTACGAAAATAATCGGAAGGAATTTGTTCCGATTTCGGAAGGATGAGTTCATTTCCTTCATCGTCGAGAATCAGGATTTCCTTTTTCCAAACCTGGTAAACCTCACCGGTGACAATGTCGCCGATTTTATCTTTATATTTTCCGTAAAGATGATCTTTCTCGAGCTCCAGAATTTTACTGGCCAGGTTCTGGCGCAGGTTCAAAATTGCCCGGCGGCCAAAATCAATTAGTTTAACCTCATCGGTTACTTCTTCGCCCACTTCGTAATCGCTGTCTATTTTTTGTGCATCGGAAAGCGTTATCTGCAGGTTTGGTTCTTCCAAATCGCCATCTTCAACTACTTCGCGGTTTCTCCAAATTTCAAAGTCACCTTTATCAATGTTGATAATTACATCAAAATTTTCATCGGTACCATACTGTTTAATCAGCACACTCCGAAAAACATCTTCGAGAACGCTCATCATGGTCACACGATCGATGTTCTTCAATTCTTTGAATTCGGCAAAAGTATCTGTGAGATTTATATTTTCCATTTTTACTTGCTTTTTTTAAATGAAACAACAACTTTTGCGCTTTTTATTTCGCCATATTTAAACTGATGTTCTTTTACTATCAATTGCTTTTTTTTGTGGCCTTCCAATTTTTCACGTTTGGCAGTTTTCAGCAAAATTCCTTCATCATTTGCCTCCAGCAATTCGCCTTCTAATTTCTCTCCGTCGGTTTTAACCACCTCCACTTCGCGCCCGGTGTTTTTCAGGTATTGTTCTTTTACCTTAAAAGGTTCTGACAAACCGGGCGAAGAAACCTGGAGCTCAAAATCTTCGGAGTCGCGGTCGAGTTTCTGCTCGATGCTGCGACTGATTGCCACACACTTATCGATGGTCAGTCCGTCGTAGCTGTCAACATAAACCTGAATAACATTCAACGGGCTAACGTTGACCTCTACCAGGAACATTCCCTCTTCCAGTTCCTGCAATACAAATTCTTCTATTTTCGCTTTATCTGCCATTATTCTTGGTAACAAAATAGGGAACCTACGGTCCCCTATCTCAGGCTTTCCTAAAAATCTCCGCAAAAATAGTAATTTCTTCAATAAATACAAAAATAAAAAGATATGATAATTGCCTTATTTCGAATTAATTAAAGTTTTGTACTTTTGCCCCCTCAATAAAAAACAGTGCGTGACGAATTATCAGATAAATAAGAAAAAAATCATTAACGACCCGGTTTTCGGGTTTATTAATATCCAGTCGGAACTGGTGTTCGATTTAATTGAACACCCTTTTTTACAACGTTTAAGAAGAATCAAACAACTCGGTTTTTCCTACCTTGTTTTCCCGGGCGCCAACCATTCACGATTCGAGCACGTTCTGGGTGCCAGCCACTTAATGCGTCAGGCCATTTCGGTTTTACGCCTGAAAGGGCACGAAATAACCGACGAAGAAGCCGACGCTGTAACAGTTGCCATTTTGCTGCACGATATTGGTCACGCTCCGTTTTCGCACGTACTTGAAAATACACTGGTCGATATTCAGCATGAAGAAGTTTCACTGCTGCTGATGAACGAACTCAACCGGCAGTTTGACGGACGACTGACACTGGCCATAGAGATTTTCAGAAACCGGTACAAAAAGAATTTTTTGCATCAACTGGTTGCCGGCCAGCTCGACATGGACCGGCTGGATTACCTGAGCCGCGACAGCTTTTTTACCGGAGTGGCCGAAGGTGTGGTAGGAATTGACCGCATAATAAAAATGCTGAATGTTTGGAACGACCAACTGGCAGTAGATTTAAAAGGAATTTACTCTATCGAAAAATTTCTGATTGCCCGCCGGCTGATGTACTGGCAGGTGTACCTGCACAAAACAGTGGTTTCTGCCGAATCATTGCTGATAAATGTTTTGAGAAGGGCCAAAGTGCTTGCACAATCAGGTGAAAAATTGTTTGCAACACCAACGCTCGCTGTTTTTCTTAAAAATAATTTCACATCGCAAAACTTTTGGGACAACCTGAATGTTGAAGGAAGAAGCGTTTTGGAATGGTTTTCAATGCTCGATGACAACGATATTCTTACTTCTGTAAAAGAGTGGCAGCATCATAATGATTTGGTATTATCGACACTGGCAAAAAGCCTGATTCAACGCAAACTTTTTAAAGTTATTCTGAATGAAAAACCGTTTCCAAAAAAATGGCAGGAAAAAATGACTCAGCGAATTACAAATGAAATAACCGGAGATAAAAGCCTGTCGGAATATTTTTTAATATCGGGTGAAATTACAAACAATGCGTATAACCGGCATACCGAAAACATTCATATTCTTTATAAGAACGGCATGGTGAAAGACATGGCAAAAGCTTCGGACATTAACTTGCCGGCTTTTACAAAAACAGTACGTAAATTTTTTGTGTGTTACCCAAAAGAATTGGACATTAATTAGTTTAAAACTATATTTGCAACGCTTAAAAATAGTTGAATGGAATTTAAAGCTAAAGACATTGCTGCATATTTAAACGGTGAAATTGTTGGTGACGGCGATGTTATAGTTTCGGATGTTTCAAAAATTGAAGAGGGAAAACCCGGCACGCTGGCATTCCTGTCAAATCCGAAATATGAAAGTTACATATACAATACAGCGGCTTCGATTGTTCTTGTGAACAAAAGTTTCGAGCCCAAAAAAAATATTCCGGCAACCCTGATTAAAGTGGATGATGCCTACCAGGGGTTCGCCTCACTTCTCGATTTGTACATTCAAACCAAAAAGGAAAACAAAAAAGGCATTGAACAACCCAGTTTTATTGATGCTTCATCGTCAACCGGCGATGATTTTTACATGGGGGCCTTTGCTTATGTTGGTAAAAACACCAAAATCGGGAACGGAGTAAAAATATACCCGCAGGTTCATGTCGGCGACAATGTAAAAATTGGGGATGACTGCATTTTATACTCGGGCGCCAAAATTTACGATGACGCTGTAATTGGCAACAATTGCATCATTCATGCCAATGCAGTTATCGGTTCGGATGGTTTTGGTTTTGCGCCCCAACCCGACGGGAGCTACAATAAAATTCCACAAATCGGGAATGCTGTGCTTGAAGATAATGTAGAAATTGGCGCCAGTAGCACCATCGATTGTGGAACCTTTGGGTCGACAATTATCCGCAAAGGAGCTAAAATAGATAACCTGGTTCAGGTTGCACACAATTGCGAAATTGGCGAAAACACTGTAATTGCAGCACAAACCGGGCTGGCAGGTACCACAAAAGTGGGCAAAAACTGTAAATTTGGCGGACAGGTTGGGCTGGCCGGGCACCTCACAATTGGAGACAATGTAAATATTGGCGCACAATCGGGGGTTTCCAGTTCGATAAAAGATAACGAAACTGTTCTGCTTACTCCTGCACACAACATAAAAGATGCTGTGCGCACAGCCATCGTCTTTAAAAACCTTCCCAAACTCAGAGATGAAGTTATGCAACTTCGAAAAGATGTAAAAACACTTCAACAAGGCAATTCATCTGCTTCCAAGAAATAATCAGCTTATGGTTGTAAAGCAAAAAACACTGGCAAAATCATTCAAAATTGAAGGAAAAGGGTTACACACAGGAGTGAACGTAACCATGAATTTTCTGCCGGCCCCTGAAAATCACGGGTTCAAATTTAAAAGAGTGGATTTGGAAAACCAGCCGGTCATCGATGCTGATGTGGATTTGGTTGTCGACACTTCACGCGGAACGCTGCTCGAGAAAGACGGAGCGCGCATCGGCACTATCGAGCATGCACTGGCCGGACTAATTGGCATGGACCTCGACAATGTGCTAATCGAAGTAAACAATGAAGAGGCCCCGATTATGGATGGCAGCTCGAAATATTTTGTGGAAGCCATTGAAAAAACCGGAATTGTTGAACAAGATGCCGAACGGGAATATTTCGAGATAAAAGAAAAAATTCACATCACCGATGAAAAGTCAGGTTCTGAGATCATCGCACTACCCGATGACGATTACCGGCTGAATGTTTTGATTTCGTTCAAATCGAGGGTGCTGAACAACCAGTTTGCAACGCTTGAATCAATTAGTGATTTTAAGGAAGAAATTGCCAACTGCCGCACCTTTGTTTTTTTGCACGAGCTGGAATTTTTGCTCAACAACAATCTGATTAAAGGAGGCGAACTGAACAATGCCATCGTAATTATCGATAAAGAGGTAAATCAAGACGAACTCGATCGTCTGGCAGATTTGTTTCACCACGACCGCGTGGAAGTAAAGCCACAGGGAATTTTGAACAACCTCGATTTACATTTCGATAACGAATGTGCACGACACAAGTTGCTCGATGTAATCGGTGATTTGGCGTTGTGCGGAAAACATATCAAAGGCCGGATTATTGCCACCAAACCGGGGCATGGGCCAAATACAATGTTTGCACAGGCCTTAAAAGATAATTGGCGGCAAACACAGACCGGGCCACCGGAATACGATCCGAATGCAACGCCATTTATGGATATCAACCAGATTAAAAATCTTTTGCCCCACCGGTATCCACTTCTGATGGTCGATAAAGTATTATCGATGACCAAAGAAGTAGTAATTGGTGTAAAGAGCGTTACAGTGAATGAACCGTTCTTTCAGGGGCACTTTCCGGAAGAACCGGTTATGCCGGGAGTTTTGCTTATTGAGGCAATGGCGCAAACCGGCGGACTGCTGGTGCTTTACGGCCTCAAAGGAAAATATTCAACCTATTTTATCAGGGTTGACAATGTAAAGTTCAGAAAAAAAGTTGTTCCCGGCGACATGCTGATTTTTAAAATAACATTAACTTCGCCGATTAGACGTGGAATAGCCACAATGAAAGGGTTGACTTATGTTGGAAATAAAGTTGTGGCCGAAGGCGAATTCATGGCTCAGATTGTAAAACAAACAGAAGAATAATACCGAATCAGAAACAATATGAAACAACCACTGGCTTACGTACATCCTGAAGCAAAAGTAGCTGAAAATGTTGTGATAGAACCTTTTGTTACCATCGACCAGGATGTGGTAATTGGAGAGGGAACCCGGATTGGTTCGAGCGTAACTATTTTGCCCGGAACGAGAATCGGAAAAAACTGCAATATCTTCCCGGGGGCAGTAATTGGAGCAGTCCCACAGGATTTAAAATTTAAGGGAGAATATACCACCGTTGAAATAGGCGATAACAACACCATTCGCGAGTATGTAACCATTAACCGCGGTACTTCCTCAAAGGGCAAAACAAAACTTGGCGACGGAAACCTGATTATGGCTTATGTGCACATTGCACACGACTGCACCCTCGGCAACTATATCATTTTGGGAAACAATACCCAACTTGCCGGAGAAGTTGTAGTTGACGACTGGGCAATTATTTCAGGAATGACCGGAATACACCAGTTTTGCCGCGTAGGTTCGCATGTGATGATTGGCGGCGGATCGCTGGTTCGCAAAGATGTTCCGCCATTTATCAAGGCCAGTCGTGAACCACTTTCGTATGTGGGAATCAACTCCATCGGGTTGCGGCGCCGAAACTATTCCAATGAAAAAATAAGGGAAGTACAGGAAATTTACCGGTACATTTATCAAAAAGGATTAAACACCGCACAGGCCATCGATATTATTGAAACCGAGATGCCGGCCACCCAGGAACGCGACGAAGTACTGCTTTTTGTAAAAGACTCAAAACGTGGAATTATCAGGGGATATTACCCGGATTAATTCATCGGGAAAATAGTGTAACCATTTGAATGGCAGTGTAGATTTACATTGCCATTTTAATTTCCGGGCAATTAATTTTCATTCAATACTTCCCTGAAAAAACTCACCACTTCATCTTTTACATTTTCAGGATGTTCATGCCCGATTCC
>DATFJO010000252.1:0-6495 GCA_035269145.1 Tangfeifania sp.
AACCGCAATTGAATTTTCCTTTATTTTTGGAGCAAAAAATCAGGCCGGAAAAAAATAAATACTATATTTGCACCTCGAAAAATTAAGGCACAGGCAACAAAGCCAATCCTTAACAATTTGAAAAAATGGCGAGGTAGCTCAGCTGGCTCCGAAAAGCCAAATCTTTGATTTGACCGCTTTTCGTGAGTCCTCGAAAATTATTCAAAATTAAAATTTTGTAATTTTCGGGATTAGAGCGTCCCGATTATTATCGGGAAGGCCGGCAGGGCAAACCTTACTAAGTTCTTTATAAATAAAAAAATGGCGAGGTAGCTCAGCTGGTTAGAGCGCGTGATTCATAATCACGAGGTCGGCGGTTCGGGTCCGCCTCTCGCTACAGGGAATGAAAGGGAAGTTAATTTGATTAGCTTCCCTTTTTTAATATATTGAAGTTTTTTTCACGGATTACTTTATTTATATTCTGTTTAGTGAAAAATTAAACCGGTATTATATCGGTTCTACTCATAATATCAGCCAGAGATTGGAAAGACACAACGCTGGCGCTACAAAGTCCACCAAAGCAGGAAGACCATGGAAAGTTGTTTATTCTGAAAAATATAATTCAAAAACTGAAGCGATTAAACGCGAGAATTACTTAAAAAGAATGAAAAGCCGAAAGTTTATCGAAAGCCCGATCACCAATTAGAGCGTCACGAGTAATCGGGATTCTCGCTACGGACAACGAAAGGGAAGTTAATTTGATTAGCTTCCCTTTATTGTTTAATGTGTAAAAATTCCCCAAAACCGTGAATTAATTTTCAAAAATGAATATGTTGTGTTTTGAAGTTAATTGACTGATTCACTTTGAAAAATTTCAAAATTGGTTCTCGCAAAATGGCCTGTGTTCCGGCCCAGGAAGAGAGAACATGAATTTGAAGTTTATGATTTCATAAAAATATAAACTGGTTGCATTTAGAAAATTCGTAATCTCTGGATTTATTTGGCACAATATCAGCACATTCCTGTTTCAGTAATTTTAAAATCATTCATTATGAAATTAACAGGAAAAGCAACCAGGAATTTAATTTTTATCCCATTTCTTTTATTCGCAATTGCAGCGTTAACGCTTGCATTCTTACCCAAAGCAGAAAAAGACCACATGCCTGAACCAATAGGAGAAGCGGTTTGGGAGTATATTACAGAAACACATTCGTATGAAAACTGGGACAACTGGCCCGGCTTCGAAGGAATGTATGAAGGACAAAGTCCGCATGGTGCATTTCTGAAACTTTATGTAAATGATGCTGCCAAAGCAGCATTAAACAGCAACTTTGAAGGCATGCCCGAAAATGCAATTATTGTAAAAGAAAACTACAATAAGCAGAAAAAACTGGTGGCTGTAACGCCCATGTATAAAGTGGAAGGTTACAATCCGGAAGCCGGCGACTGGTTTTGGGCAAAATACGGTGCTGATGGTACAATAATGACTGAAGGAAAAGTGGGTAGCTGTATTGACTGCCACGCAAAAATGAAAGAAAAAGATTATTTGTTTTCAATTGCGAAGTAGTTCGCTCTAACAACTGAAAATTGAAATGTATTTCGAAGTTATTCTCCGAAATACATTTCAAATAAATTCTCACTCAAAAAGGATTCTCTCATCTCGTTATTACCCCAAACTCCGCAGCCGACAATGTTTCCGAGCCATTTACATTTGATAGGCTGGTAAACTTTAAATAGCGAGCATCTATAATTTTTTCGAACAAGATTTCCTGTTTCACCGGGTTGTTTCGGATGTTGTCAAACACTCCTTCCCTGGCAGGTTCCCAGTCGGTTCCGTTTTTGCTTACTTCAACTTTGTAGTGTTTGCAAACACCGCCCAACTGACCGTCGGTGCGTGGAAGGTAGGAAATTCCATTCAATGCAAGCGTTTCCCCAAAATCAATTGTGATGGAATGCGGATGTCCCGGTGCTTTATCTCCCCATGGCGTGTGCCACATAGTTGACGGATTTCCGTCGATGGCATTTATTGCCGGGTAACTGTTGTGCTGCGCAGAAACTTCTTCTACCGTCCAGCCGGCCGGACAAATATCGAATCGTTCCTCCACAATTTCACTCTTTTGGGCGCCGTTGTCAATCATTGCAATGGCTTTTACCACACCGCCGTCAGGTAATTCAAACGGCCGCCCATAAACCATCGAACCGGCATCGGGATCCGAACCATCCAGCGTATAATGAATAACCGGGTCAGGAGTCTGACAGCGAATGGTTACCATGCACTCTTTGTTCCTGTAAATAGAAGGATTTGACAGAATTTCGGGTGCTTTGTACAATCCAAATGTAGCAATTGTTGGAGCCACCCGCGACTGCAAAATTCTGAGACGTACTTTTCCAGCGTTCACCATCGGGAAGCGCCGTATGTTCTTGTAACCCACTACTGTTCCGTCGGCAACTTCTTTCCAGTCGCCGTTATCCCAAATATCGAATGCAAACCGTTCGATTCGCTGGCCTCGTGTTTTGATACACTCCTGCAAAACCAGCCGGTTAAATTCTTTTTCGCCATCGAGCGTTAAAACCAGTTCAGCCTGCTCGTTTCCATCGGCAGGTTTCCAAAAGGTTTCTGCATTCTCATCCAATATATTTGCAGAGGAAGTTTCAGCATCAGACGCTTCCACTTCAGCGTTCAAGGCAAGGTTTTCTTCAAACGAGGCAGAAATAATGTTACCTACTTCGCGCAATCGTGCAGCATCTTTTTCAGGAATCAAACCGCGCCGGTCAGGTGTTAAATTGAGCAAAAACACAGTGTTTCCGCCTACCGAACGGTACCATGTGTCTATTAGTTCTTCCACTGTTTTTACGTACTGCTCATCATCGCGGTAAAACCAGCCATGACGGATGGATGTGTTTGTTTCCGCCGGATACCAATATAAGTATTCTGCGCCTTCAAGTTTTTCCCGGCTTCCCAAATCTTCCTGGCGCAAATCGGGCCAGTCGTAATTATCAGGATGTTCAGGCACCGGCAACACACTCCACTCGCTTTCGCGGGTAATTCCGGCTTCGTTGCCGCACCAGCGGACATCGGGTCCTTTAATGGCAATTACAGCGCCGGGCTGCAATTTGCGAATCATGTCGTACCAGGCTTCCCGGTTGTAAGTTTGCCCGGTGCCCGGTTTTGGATTGGCCCCGTCGAACCACACTTCTTCAATCGGGCCGTATTGGGTGAGTACTTCGTATAACTGATTCATAAACAGTGCATCGTAATCATCCAGCTCGTATTCAAAAATCCGGTCGGCTGTTTTTTGCAGTTCCGGGTCAGACGGAATTTTCACCGGTTTTGGTTCCGAGCCGTTTCCATAAGTGCCGTTCGGGCGTTCTATTTCGTGTAAATCGGCGGGTGAAAGATAAACTCCAATTTCAATGTCTTCGGCACGCGCAGCTTCCACCAACTCGCCCAGCACATCACCATTTCCGTTTTTCCATGGTGAACTTTTTACTGAATGGTTGGTAGTGGTGGTTGGCCACAGGCAAAACCCATCATGGTGTTTGGCCGTGAGCATCGCCAGTTTCATTCCGCCATCTTTAATAACCGAAACCCACTGTGAGGCATCAAAATCAGTAGGATTAAAAACAGCCGGATCTTCCATGCCCGTCCCCCACTCCACTCCTGTGAATGTATTCGGGCCGAAATGCAGAAATGCAATAAATTCCAGTTGCTGCCAGTCGTATTGTCTTTCAGAAGGGACTACCAGTGTGGATTTTCTGACAATCTCTTCGAGATTATCTTCGGGGTCTACTTTTATTATATTGCTGGTTTTTTCTTTTTGCTGACACGCAAAAAATAATAGCGTTAAAAGGAATACTATTGTTCTTGGATAATTCATCTTGATTTTTTGTGCTAATTAAAACAGTTAACTAAACAGAACGATAAAATCTGCCGGTCGGTAAACGGGTAAAGCAGAACTGGAAAAATCTGAAACATTGCTGGTAAGAATTGCATCCATATTGTTTGTTTCTGCCAGCGAATTAATCATTCCATCTTCAAAATCTGAAAAACCGGAAGCAAATGCCATTTGGATCGATTCATCGGTTGAATGGAGCAATTTTGTGAATTTCAGAAGTTTCTGAATGGCATTCTTTGCCACATTTTTATCTATTTTCATTGAACTGTTCAAAATGTAAAAAATAGTATCGACAGAGAATGCCGGAACATATGGTTCAATATCGTGCTGAATTAAAACAGAAAATAATTTCTTTTTTGTTTGAGGCGAAACAGAACGATTTACAATTAAATCGATACACACATTCACATCAAGCAGAACCTGATGAATATTAGTCTGTGCGGGTGCCATACATTTCGTCTCTTAGTGATTTATAATCCTTTGTTTGCAGTTCTTCATTTACCTCTATGCCCTCCAGCAATGAATTCAGTTCTGCAGGTAACTCATAATCGGTCTTTCCCAGGTTTTCATTCTTGATTAAATTCTCTAGATAATTTTCAACAATACCGGAAACTGTCTGCCCTCTTTTTCTTGCGTAATCTTTTATCTGCTTTTTTAATGTAGCATTATGCAAACTCAATGTTATCTTTTCCATTGCACCACCATTATTTTGAATTTTATACTACCAAAAATAAAGTAATTGATTCGAATCACAAAATTTGTTTCACGTGTTAAACAATAAATATCAACTGTTATGAATTTATTTAATCAGGTATTGTTTCAAAACTTTAGAAAGCTTGTGGTATCCGTTTCCATTCGGATGCAGTCCGTCGGTAAAAAGCGACTCATCAATTTTTCCGAAGTCATCCATCAAAACATTCCCGATATCAGCATAACCGACATTGTTTTCGCCAGCAATCCTAACAATTTTCTGATTGAGGGTTTTCACTCGTTGTTCATTATCCCGTCTTGGTAAAACTCCCAAAACCAGCACATCACTTTTTGGCTGTCTCTGTTTTATTGCTTGAATCAAAAAATCGATTCCCGCTGCAATTTCCGCATCGGTGTTGAGATGAAGATTGTTTGTGCCTATTTTTAGAATAATCTGTCGGGCATCAAAACCATCCAGTTCTCCATGATAAACCCGCCAAAGCATATTTTCAATTCTATCCCAGCCATGAGCCATGTTTCTCACGTTATATCCCTCAAAAATGTTATTCCATGAGTCTGTACCTCGTTGAAACGGAGCTTCGGGGTCACCTCCCCAAAAATGCACAATCGAATTCCCGAGGAAACAAATTTCGGAGGGAGCTTCCCGGTTCATTTTCAAAATTCTGCGGTGCCTTTTTTCCCAGTCGTAGTTATTTAATTCGCGCAATTGGGTAACCGGTTTTGTTGTAGAAAATTCACCGACAGGTTCATGCAAAATATTTCTCAGCACTTTTTCAAATCCTTCGGCGTATTGCATCATTCCCAGGTCGTTGGGGTGCGTTCCGTCTACAAACGACGGAGTAGCAAGACCTAGTTCTTTATTCGACAAATAATAAAGCTGATTATATTCTTGTTCGAGCAGATTTGTGTAGGCTTTCAGCAATACATTATTTAATTCGGTGTAAACTTCAAATCGTTCGTTATTTAATCCGCCATCGGAATAACCTGCATGTTCCACCAGCAGGATGGGAGTATCAGGATGTTTTTTGCGTAATTCGGTAACCGAGGCTATAATGCGATTATAGGTTTCATCGGGTGTAAACCTGCTCATATTGGGCAGACAATCGATAATATACATTTTGGCATCTATTTCGGATATCAGATCTATTACTTCTTTTTCCAACCTTCCATTTCCTGAAAATCCTAAATTAATTACCGGATTGTCAAGTTTTCGGGAAAGAATGTTGGTCCACGCCATTCCTGAGCGCGAAGCACAGGCACCCTGGGCAATTGAAGTTCCGTAAACTACAACCGGTTTTTCGGGACGTACCGGCAAAACCTCAAATCTTGAATCTTCCTGAACTCCGATCTCCATCCATTCCACCAAATTATAAAGCGGTAGGTACAAGCGGTATTCTCTGCCCAAATCATGGGTTTGTTGTTTTTTATTAATTGGGGAAAAGTCGATTGTAATAGTGTCTTTTAACGTGTAATTTCCATTTTTCCACAGCCAATTTCCATCGTTGTCTTTGGCATACAAATCCATTCCGCTTACTCCTGTTGTTTGCATGTGGTACATATTCAAATTTCCGGCAACCTGGTAACGAACCAGAATTTGATTGCTGTTTGTGCGAAATCGAATGGAGAGCCCGGCACTTTGCTGCGAAAGATTCCAGACTGGTGTCCGCACAACATTTTCTGCTTTTTCGGGCAAGCGTGAATAAATGTCTATTTCGGTTCCATGCCACCCTTTTCCATTAATCACAGGAAAATCAGCATCTGCAGGATTCCACCATTTAAATGTTTTTTCCTGCGAAAATGAGGAGAGTGAAAGTAATACGAAGGAAACCAGTAAAACAGATTTTGGGATATTCATTTTGTTGAATAATTATTTGAAACGGATTTTAATACCACCTCAAAACTATTAAAA
>DATFJO010000253.1:0-13550 GCA_035269145.1 Tangfeifania sp.
AGGACACATTTTTCGACATTATTTTTCTGGACGAAAATATGCCGGGAATGTCGGGACTGGAAACCCTGAACCAGATTAAGGCAGTTGCGCCGAACGTACCGGTGGTGATGATTACCAAAAGCGAAGAGGAAAACATCATGGATGAGGCCATCGGTTCCAAAATCGATGATTACCTTATCAAACCGGTTAATCCGAAACAAATTTTACTGACCCTCAAAAAGAACATCGACCAGAAACGGCTGGTGACCCAACAAACCACTTCGGCTTACCAGAGCCAGTTTTCGCAACTTGGAATGCGAATAAACGAACGGCTGAGCTGGGAAGAGTGGATTGATGTGTATAAAAAGCTGGTTCACTGGGAAATTGAACTGGGCGGTTCGGAAGATGCCGCTATGGATCAGGTGCTGAACATGCAGAAAGAAGATGCCAATAAAGCTTTTTTCAAATTTGTAAGGGATAATTATTTGCATTGGCTGAACAAGGATGTTGGCGAACGTCCGCTGCTTTCGCAGGATATTTTTAAACAGAGGGTTTTTCCATTGCTCGATGCCGGCAAAAAAGTCTTTGTGCTGGTAATCGACAACCTGCGTTTCGACCAGTGGAGGACATTGAGCCCTGTGTTTAGTGAATATTTCAGGGTGGAACAGGATGAAATGTATTACAGTATTTTGCCCACCGCCACCATGTATGCCCGTAACGCGATGTTTGCCGGGCTGTTGCCCGCGGAAATCGAAAAAGTGTATCCTGAATTGTGGCTCGATGATGACAACGAAGGAAACAAAAACCGGAACGAAGAGGAACTTTTAACCCGGCAGCTCCAGCGAAACGGGCGGAAAGAGAAATTGTATTTCGAGAAATCTTCCGGCATGCGCCGGGAAAAACAGACCGCAGAAAGCCTGAACAATATCCAGGAAAGCGACCTGTCGGTGATGGTATTTAATTTTGTGGATATGATGTCGCATGCCCGCACCGAAATGGAAATGATACGTGAGCTGGCCAATAACGAAAAAGCCTACCGTTCGCTAACATTGAGCTGGTTTAATCATTCATCGTTACTCGAACTGCTGAAAGGCCTTGCAGATAATGACATCCACATTGTTATAACCACCGACCACGGCACCATTCGCGTTAACAACGCCGTGAAAGTAATTGGCGACCGCGAAACAAATACAAACCTGCGCTACAAGCTGGGGAGAAACCTGAATTACAAGTCGAAACAGGTGTTTGAAGTACGCGACCCGAAACTTGCTTACCTGCCATCGCGCAATGTGAGCACCAGCTATATTTTTGCCCACGGCACCGATTTTTTTGCGTATCCGAACAACTATAATTATTATGCCAATTATTACAAGGATACTTTCCAGCATGGCGGTATTTCGATGGAGGAGATGATGGTACCACTGATTACACTGGTGCCGAAGGGATAAAATGAAGTATCGTTAATGAGCGGGTTGTTTTTGATCTTAGTGAGATAGTTTGTATATGATTAATGGGATTAACAAATTGTTTAACCTCTTGCCATTAATAATTCTTTTTGATATTTTTGTTATAACCATTTAGAATTTAAGAAGTAAGGTGGTTCTAAAAATATTGCAGTTAAAAATTCCATCATGATAAAAACAATAACAATAGATATAATAAATGATAAAGCTGTCAGATTGATCCAAGACATGGAACATCTGAGGCTGATTCGTGTTCGCAAGGAAAAAAATAAAAAAAGCGAGATGATTAACTGGGCTGCAAAATACAAGGGAGCCATGGAAAAGCAATCTATTGACGATATTGATAACCAGTTGAATGAATTGCGTAGTTCATGGGAATAAAATATATCTGGGATACAAATATTGTTATTTATTACCTTCAAAAGCAATTCTCTTCCTCTGCCGAAAAATTCATTGACAATACACTGGAAAAAACACGTCCGGTAATTTCTGCTATTACTGAAATTGAGTTGTTATGCTGGAAGACTGCAACCAAAAAAGATTTGGAAGTTTTACACAGTTTTATTAATGATGTTCTAATAATTGAACTTGAATATTCGATAAAAATGAAAACCGCTGAAATACGTAAAAAACACAATATCAAATTGCCAGATGCAATAATTGCAGCAACAGCACTGGTTTATGATTTTACTTTGATTACCCGAAATATATCCGACTTTAAAAAGATTGAAGGCCTGCAAACTATAAATCCATGGGATGTTTAATTCTTTAATTGTGCTTCACTATAAAATCGCCTTTTGAAGCACCGATTTTCCGGCCAATGACATCACATTTTACCATCAGCAAAAAGAAAAGCCGCGGATCGTTTTCAAACATCAACCCTTCGTAGTTGCCCATGCCCTTGGAAATGATTAAATCGGCTTTTTGATACATCTGTCTGAATTTATCGCTCACACGGTGTAGAAGTGTAGAAGGTGCATCGTCGCCGTTGGAAATAATGCGGGCAACATTGCCAATTCCAACTTCTTCGGCTTCGCGGCGGGTGACATCGTTTAAAACCGGCTGCTCCCGCACGGCAAACCAAACATCCGGATGGTTCAGGGTTTCAAGGAACAGTTTGTCCAGTACAATCTCTCCTGAATTATCACCGAGATAAAGGATTGTTCCGGCACTACGAATTTCCTGTTGGAGTTTTTCAGAGTGATCGATGGCAAAATCGGTTACCAGCACTTTTTCAATTGTTCCTGTTACATCGAAAATATGCGTGGGGCCAAAGTCGATGATGTTTCCGGCAACCGCTAACCGAAGCGCAGTATTAAACGGGTTTTCCGATTGCTGAATCATTTCCCTAAATTCTTTGTATCGCTCCAGCATTTCGCGGTTACCCTCCATTTTTTCAGGCAGGTAGGGGTCGGCAATTTCGGATGAATCTTTTAATATATTGAGAATGTAGCTGGTTATTTCGGGAGAATAACTTTTTTCCAGATTGATGACCGCGATTTTTTTGAGCAGCTCACTCACAAGGCGGTTTCTTTTTTGAGCAGGAATCTCATATTTTTCAACCCGCTTTTCGAGCGCTTTTACCTGGCAAATCAAACATTCATAATTCATGGTTTAAAAGTAAGATTATTAATGTCCTCAAAAGAACAGAACATTGGCTCATAATCAGATTTAATGAATTGAAAATATTAGTATGGATGTTAAAAAAAAGCCTGCCGAAATTAACGACGGGCTTTCTTTCAAATATTATGTTTCTTTCTTACGCTACCGTTTTGGTATTTACTGAATTCAGCACTGTTGATTTGTTCAAAAAGTTTTCATCGGGTGAATAGATAAACAGCAGGCTTCCGTCGCTGATAGTTCCGATTACGTCTTCGTAAATATCCATTGAAACTGAAGGGCAACCGTAGCTTCTTCCGAGCCTTCCGTATTTTTCAACAAAGTCGTTGCTAACATAGTCTGCTCCGTGCATTACAATGGCTCTGCGACGCGCGTTGTCGTTAAACCCTTTGTCCATACCGTCGAGACGCAGCGAGAGTCCGTGCTTGCCGTGGTAAGTTTCAGCGGTCATATAAAAACCGATGGAACTGGTGTACGAGTTGGGTACATTGGAAAATTTCTTTGCTACATCGTTTCCTGAATTTCTTCCGTGTGCAACATAGTCGTTAAACAATACTTTGTTGCTTGCAAGGTCGATGACCCACAACCTTTTTTCGGTTGAAGGCAGGCTGAAATCGACTACAGTAAGTATATCTTTTTTTACTTTTCCGGGCATGGATTTTAAGTTGTTAAATCCTTTCATTGCCAGCGTAAAAGCTTCTTCTGAAGGCATTGTTAACGGGTAAAAATTTTTTGAATCATGCAAAGAAAGGAACTTTTGATAACAGCTTTTTTTTACCGGGATTTACGAACTGAAAATCAGCCACAAAATGATATTAAAATCGAAGGTATTCAGGATGGTTTATATGCTGATGATGAAATAGAAAAGCATTTGCCAATTCGTTATGAAATCCCAGAATAAACCGGACTGAAGCACTTGAGTGGAACACTTTCGACGGCCCGCATGAACCCGGAAACAGCATCTATTGAGTTTTTTTATATGTGTCAGCGTTCAGCAGGAGGCCGATTTTGATAGCTGGTAAAACCGCGACTGACAGATATTTGCCGCTTTCAGGAAAGTGGTGGATGGAATGGAAGTCGTACGAAAAATTCAACAATTGCCAGATGATAATCAGTATTTGAGGAGAGTCTGTAAAAATTATTTCTAT
The DNA here is from genome assembly GCA_035269145.1 of Tangfeifania sp. GTDB lineage: Bacteria > Bacteroidota > Bacteroidia > Bacteroidales > Prolixibacteraceae > Tangfeifania. Next base: position 4,211 of record DATFJO010000253.1, read on the forward strand.
TGAGTTGATGCCATAAAAAATGGCCCCGAAAGGCCATTTTATCTGTTAGAATAAGAATGAATTCATTGATCTATGGTAATGTCAATGTTTCCGTGTATTCTCCGAATGAGCCCAAATCGGGAACATAGTGCTCAATTGTCAGGGTAAGTACTTTCCCGGTAATCGTTCCGGAACCTGCAGCCCAAACAGGGCCATAATCTGCACTTTCCCAGGCCGTCTGAGGATTTATAGTAACATTACCGCTTTCAACAATTAATGTGATATCGTATCCGGTTTCGTAAAGGTCTTTTGCTTTGTAGAGTGAAAGTTCTCCAACTTCCAGCTTTTCAATTGCAACAGGCCATTCAGCTTCAAAGAACGTAGAAACAAAATCACCCGTTCCAATGGGTGTGTATTTAAACGATGCTTTGTAGGTTGTGTTATTATAGAGTTCCGAAGCGTTGTTGCTGGTAATGGTTAAATTAAATTCATACACTTTGGTTGGGTCTATTTCTGAAGGTTCAATAGCTGGAACAACTCTTACATAAGCTTTTGCCTCACCATCCTGAAATGTTACGGTATTGCTTTCCAGAGCAAAAACTCCATCAACATTTTCATTCATTTCCAATTGTACTTCCGCAGTCTCAGTTCCTGATAATTCAGAACGAACCAACTGAACATTCACAGAGTAATTGGTTTCTGCCGATAAGATGTTTTCAGGAACAACCTCTGTACTAAAAGCTACATAAGGAGCTCCAGGCTCATATATGGTTCCCATGTTTTCCTGGTCGCAGGAGAAGAGGGTTAGAGCCATTGCAATTATGATTAAATAAATATTTTTCATGATTTTCATTTTTTAATTAATTATCAGCCCATGGATTCTGATCGACAGTTTCGTCCATGTTATTGTTCCCATCAAATTCTGACTGTGGAATCGACATTACAAAATCCGCGTATTCAGCATTTAATGTATTTCTGGATAGCAATCTATCCGTATGGTTAGTTCCTTCAAAGTTTCTGGAGAAACCTGTCTTAAGGCGTTTTATGTCCATTATTCTTCCAACTTCGCCCCACAATTCGATTCTGCGTTGCAAAATAATTTCATCGAGAAGTGTTGTTGAGCCTCCTGCCGGAGTAGTTGGTCCGTTTGCATCATTCACTGTTAATGTATTGGCATTTGTTAATCCGGAAATATCGTAACCCGGATCACGTTCGGCCATTAATTCTTCAAGCACTGAACGCGCTTGAGCATATTTTTCCTGCATACACATCGCCTCTGCTTTAATAAGCATCATTTCTTCGTGCCGCATAAGAATATAGTCTCCAAGGTTATTGGTAGGATCTGAAAACTGAAATTTGAATTGGTTATAGCTAAATAAAGGTCCGATTTCAGCATCGACTTCAAGCGGCCCTAACCACCACATATTTTTACGAACATCTTCCTCCGACATTTGATTGTATAACCATGAACTTACACATTTCCGGGCTGTTTCAGCATAATTTTCTGTGCTGGCATCCATGTGTCCAAAAAGGGATTGTGTGCCTGACATTTGTTCCGAAATGATTTGTAATCCCCAAAGTACAGTATTTGCATTTGCATCGTTAAATGCAAAACCATTGCCCAGTTCAGCCCGTGTAAGTATTGAAGTACCGCCACTCATCGCAATATCTGCAGCTGATTCGGCTGTTGCCCAATCGTTTTTTTCGAGAGCAATATTGGCTTTTAACCCATTTGCAACATAATAATCAATGTGAGAAGGATGGTTACGCGGTGCTGCCACATCCGGATTAAGTAATTGTAATGCCTGTTCAATATCGGCATCAATTTGACTATAAACATCAGCAACAGTACCTCTCGGTTGCCCCTCTGAAGCATTGGTGGTAGGTTCTGTGTAAACAGGAACGCCAGGCGCATTTTCATTTCCTTTGTATGTTTGCTGATAAAAACGAATAAGACTAAAATAGGAATATGCACGCAAGGCATAAGCTTGCCCTATTAAGCTGTTAATTTCAGAGGGAGCTCCGGTCATTCCGTCCTGTGCTGCAATTATGGCATTTGCATTTGAAATAACGGTATAATAAAAATACCAAACCGAATATGGCCTTCCATCTTTACCCGTGTAATCGGCTTTCACATTATACACGTAATCATAAAAAAACCAACCGCTTCCTTCTTCATTTTGAACCATGTCTTCGCCCATCAAATCGTAGGTTAAAGTGAAAGCCGTAACACCAAACTCTTCATCAGCCCATCTTCCTGACCACTCGTCCGCGACATACATTGCACGGTAAATTCCGTTTAACGCCACATTGGCTTTTTCAACATCCGCGAATAAAACTTCACCGGAAGTACTGTCTGTAGGATTTGTGTCCAATTCGTCCTGGCACGAAAAAGTTACTACAGAAAAAATCAATAATATAAGGATCTTATATATTTTCATGATGTAATAATTTTAAAATTTTAATTCGATTCCTAAAAGATTTGTTCTTACAGGAGTGTATGAGAAATTGGTTGAACCAACAAAATCATGCTGCGGATCCATACCATCTAAATAAGTAAACAATGCCACATTATCGAGTGAAACGTATGCTCTCATGCTTTGGATACCAACACTTTGCAGTATACTATTGGGCAATGTATATCCGAAAGTAATATTCTTGATTGCAAAATAAGAGGCATCCAAGAACTGATCGTCGGTTAAAGGGCGCGAAAATCCGGTACCATTCTGTATTCGTGGAATATCAGTTACATCGCCCGGTTTCCTCCAGGCCCTTTCAATATTCGCTGCGTAATTTGTTCCGATATAAGTTGGATTTAATAATCCTCTATATACATACGCATACATTTCTCCTCCTACAGAGAAAGTAGTCATAAACGATAAATCGAAGTTCTTATAGATTTGGAAACTACTTCCAAAAGCTCCATAAAAATCGGGTATTCTACTTCCGTAAATAACTTTGCTTTGAGTGGCTTTTTGATAGTCATCAGAAATATAGGGTTCTCCCGGTTCTCCATTATCGTCTCTGTCGTAAACCCAGTAGAGTTGTTGCCCGGTTGTTATATCAACTCCTGCCGACCTGGCAATGTAGAATGAATTAATTTCTTCACCTACTTTTTGGATTCTGGATCCATTTATAATTTGGTCTGTTTCACCATCCAATTCAACAATTTCATTTTTAAGTGTTGTTAAATTCAAATTTGCATTCCAAATAAAATTGGTTGAATTAATTACATTTATTTTAGAAGTAAACTCAATACCACTATTAAGCATTTCGCCTACATTGGCCCAGTAACTATCAAATCCGAGGGAGGTTGCCATGGGTTTTTCCATTAACATGTCAACCGTTCTCCGTTGATAATATTCAAGTCCAAATTCAAACTTACTCCATAAAATACCTTCGACTCCAACATTAAAATTGTTGTTTTCTTCCCATTTTATCGAGGTATTTTCCAACGACGAAAGAAGTGCTCCGTTTAAGTTGGCATTTGCCCAATCGAGGTCATACAATGATTGCCATCCATAAAAAGTTCCAATTCTGTCGTTTCCCTGTTTTCCATAACTGGCTTTCAATTTAAGATTATCAACAAAGGTTAATCCTTTCATGAAATTTTCCTCGCTGACTCTCCAGGATGCTCCTAACGACCAGAATTGTCCCCATCTGTAATCTCTATTAAACCGCGATGATCCGTCGGTTCGATAGCTGGCAGATAAATAGTACCTGTCGCTATAGTCGTAGGTGAAATTACTTAAGAACGATTCAATGGCATAATTGTCTTCGAATGATGTTAACCCTGAAGTGGTTGAACCAGGTGCCAGTTGTTTAATTCCTGAATAAGGGAACCCGGTTTTTGCACCTTCCAATTCATTAATTACAAGCTTATAAAATTCATGCCCACCAAGCAAGTTAAAGCTGTGTTTGCCAAAGTCTTTCTCGTACCTGAAAAGTTGATTGGCGGTGTATGAAAAATTACGCTGATTTAACAGATCCAAATAACCATCAGTTGTTGCGCCATCGCCAAAATCAGGATTCCAGTAAATAGTTTGGTTGGTATTGATATAATCAAATCCAATGTTCGTTGTTAATGTCAATCCTTTAAAAGCACTGCTAATTCCGGCCCCTAAAAGATCAATATGAAATCTTCCGGATAAATTATCAGCATTGGTTTCATAGGCATCTTCGAAGAGCGTTGCTACGGGATTCCAATTTGCGTTGGCTCCTGACGGCCTTGTTTTACCGTAATCAAATTGTTTTTCTCCAGTCTCAGTAAGAATCGGATTTCCCTGCTCATCCTGAATATATATGGGATAGATAGGTGCCATAAATTGTGCAGAATACCAAACATTGCTATTGTAAGTTGTTCCCTCGCCTCCAAGATAATTTGTTTCTGTTTTTGAAAAGTTAATATTTCCTCCATACTTTAACCATTCCTTAGGTTCGAGTTCTGCTCCAATTCTACCAGATATCCGCTCGAAATCAGTGGTTTTTAATAATCCTTCATCTTTCAGGTAAGCAATGGAAGCAAAGGTTTTTGATTTTTCGGAACCTCCGTTTAAGTACAATTGATATTCCTGCCGTGTTGCATTATCATTGGTAACTTCATCTAACCAATTTGATTCATATAAAAGATTTGCAGAAGGATTAACACGACCGGTTTCCGGATCAATCAATTCAGAAACAGGCATGTCATAAGGATTGTACATTTCGTTTGCTCCAAATATGCCAGATCCTCCTTTCATTGCCTCAATGGCCATTTGGCCTGCCATATCAGGATGAACTCCACCGGCATAAATCAAATTGTTCTTAAATCCTTGAAAAGAGGCTTCAATAAAGTCTGGAGTATTTAAGGTTTCATAAGGTTTGATTGCCCGGGATGAAAGTCCGTACGAAGCTTTGAATTCGACTGAAAGATTTTCAGCCTTTCCTTTTTTCGTGGTAATTACCACTACACCATTTGCTCCCCGCGATCCATACAGCGCTCCTGCTGAAGCATCCTTTAAAATGGTCATCGATTCAATGTCTCCGGGATTAATTGAATTCAGATTTCCATCGTAAGGTATTCCGTCGACAACATATAACGGATTGTTACTCGAGTTAAGAGAACCAAAACCGCGGATAACAATTTCAGCACCTTCCCCCGGCTGCCCGGATCCTGATGTAGTTTGAACCCCTGAGACTTGTCCTTCCAAAGCTTTTGAAATATTGGCAACGGGTCTTTTCTCAAGAGCATCATTATTGATCACCTCAGCAGAACCGGTAAACGATTCCTTTTTAGCCGTTCCGTAGGCCACTACCATCACTTCGTCCATCCCGATAACATCGTTTTGCAGAGTGATGTTATATTGAGATTGCGATGTTACCGGAACTTCCACGGTTTTCATTCCCACAAATGAAATTAAAAGTGTTGCTTCTTCAGGAACGTTTAACGTAAAATTTCCGTTGGCATTTGTAACTGTTCCAATGGTTGTACCTTGCACAACCACCGAAGCCCCGGGAATCGGCGAACCATCGTCAACCGACGTTACACTCCCGGTTATTTGCTTTGTTTGCGCAAACAGGGTAAAAACCCCGATGCACAAAGCCAATCCTGTTAGTAGTAGTTTCTTCATTTCATTAATTGTTTAAATTTCAAAATGTTCTCATGTATAATTTTACAGATGTTTTCAAATAAAAAAGCTCCTGCCGGGGAAACAGGAGCTTTATATTCCACCTGATGGCGGATTACACGTTGCAATTCAACTAATGCTGTTTAACTATTTCTATGATTAAATTGCGGTGCTTCTTTTTAAAGTACACTTGTTTTCCCCGATTCTGAATTTTCAGTTTATAGAAACATAAAGATTCCAGTCGTTTTTAGCTTTGGAATCAAACATAGTTATTTTGAAGATTGACGCTGAAAAAAATCAATTAACGACGCGAACCGGGGGGTGTGGAGGGATTTTAAACTGACATATACTGATAACCTGAGAAATGATGCAGTTGGTGGGGACATTCTGGTATTTTGCAGAAACAGGAGGATTGAAAAATAAAAAAGGCGGGAGTTTATCCCGCCTGTAGTTTTTTATGCCGCAATGCAGGCAAATACATCTGCCAATACATCGGGATACTTATTTTTAAAATTTTTGTAGCACCAGTCACGCAGTTCCAAAAGTTCTTCGGGCTCTACCCAATCGATACATTTGGTTAATTCTTTTCTGAATAACTGCTTACTGAAGCTTACTTTTGGTAGAATTATTTTTGCGTAATCGAGCATGGTTGTAAATATTTAGTTTTAATAAATCAGCTATTAATATAACATCAAAATTTCATAAACAGTATGTTTAAAAATATGGTTTAACACTAATTAACAGTATAAGACAGTTTGGTGTTTTTTTATTTTGCTGTTTTATTGCAAGTTACCCGAAAATTTATATTACCTGTTTTATAGCATAATCATTTTTGGAACTTTTTTGATTTTGAAAATATTTTGAAAAGTATTTTATCCACGGATATTTTTTACAAAAGCTGCAACGTTTTCAGCTATGTTTTTATCTTGTTTGATTGCCTTAATAAAAGCACTCCCAATAATGGCTCCATGTGCATACCGGCAGGCGTTTGCAAAAGTTGAATGATTTGAAATGCCGAATCCTATGAGCCGCGGATTTTTTAGTTTCATGTGATGCATCCGTTCAAAATATTCGCGGTTAAAATCCCCGGGTTTCTTGTTGGCACCGGTGGTCGACGATGAGGAAACCATATAAATAAAACCTCCCGAAGTTTCGTCTATTTCAAGTATCCGTTTTTCCGATGTTTGCGGAGTAATCAGCAAAATATTATGCAACCCGTATTTTGAAAAGATTTCCTGATAATGCAATTTGTATTCGCTGAGTGGCAAATCGGGCAGAATCAGGCCGTCGATTCCCGCATCTTTGCATTTTTCGCAGAAATTTTCAATGCCGAAATGCAGTACTGGGTTGATATAACCCATGAGCACAAGCGGAATTTTAACAGATGCCCTGATATCCTTTAACTGTTCGAAAAGCAGTTTAAGGCTCATGCCGTTTTTCAGGGCTGTTTCGCTGCTGTGCTGAATGGTTGTTCCATCGGCGGTCGGGTCAGAAAACGGCATTCCGATTTCAATTAAATCCACCCCGTTTTTTTCCAGTTCCTGAATGATGGTTACGGTGTTATTTAAATTTGGGAATCCGGCAGTTAAATACACCGACAAAATATTTTCCTGTTTGGTTTCAAAAAGTTGATCGATTCTGTTTTTCATTGTTGAAAGATTAAATCCCCCAAGGGGGAATTGGGTAGAAGCCCCCTTGCCCCCAAAGGGGGAATTAAGTGACTATGATTTTAAAGTTTATAATTTTTTTCATTTTCTCTATTTTCTTTTCTCTTATTCCCTCCCTTTGGGAGGGGTAGGGAGGGCTTTCTAATACCCAAAATAGTCCAAATAAGTCTCCATGTCTTTATTGCCGCTGCCCGAGAGGTTGATTACGTTTACATCCTCCGGATTCATTTTTAGTTTCTCAAGCGCTGCCAGTGCGTGCGCTGATTCGAGGGCAGGAATAATGCCCTCTTTTTGGGTAATCAGGAGCGCTGCTTTCAGCACTTCTTCATCGGTGGCCGATACAAATTTTGCACGTCCCGACTTAAAAAGATGCGAATGCAATGGTCCGATCCCCGGGTAATCAAGTCCGGCTGAGATGGAGTAAGGTTCGGTAATTTGCCCGTCGTTGTTTTGCATCAGCATGGTTTTGCTGGCGTGCAATACTCCCACCGAACCTACTGTAAGTGTGGCGGCGGTTTCCGGTGTGTCAATCCCTTTTCCGGCGGCTTCCACACCAATCAGTTCCACTTTTTCATCGTCGAGGTAGTGGTAAAATGCACCGGCGGCGTTGCTTCCTCCTCCTACGCAGGCCAGAATCCGGGATGGAAACTCACTGCCGGTTTTTTCTTCCAGCTGGCTTTTCATTTCCTTGCTGATTACTGACTGAAATCGTGCTACCATATCGGGGAAGGGATGAGGCCCAACTACCGAACCAATGATGTAGTGTGTGTCTTCCGGATTGCTGATCCAGTCGCGCATGGCTTCGTTGGTGGCGTCTTTCAGGGTTTTATTTCCGCTATGCACCGGAATTACTTCAGCTCCCAGCATCTTCATTTTTTTTACGTTGGGCGCCTGCCGCTGCACATCGAGCGCTCCCATGTAAACCACACATTTAATTCCTTTCAGCGCGCAAACCGTGGCCGTGGCCACACCGTGCTGGCCGGCTCCGGTTTCAGCAATAATGCGGGTTTTCCCCAGTTTTTGAGCCAGCAAAATCTGTCCCACCGTATTGTTCAGTTTGTGCGACCCGGTGTGGTTCAGATCTTCGCGCTTCAGGTAAATTTTTGTACCGTAGTGTTCCGATAGCCTGCAGGCAAAATAGAGCGGCGACGGCCGGCCCACATAATCACGCAGCAGTTGATCGAATTCCTTTTTAAATTCTTCCGACCCGATGATTTCGAGGTACCGGGTTCGCAATTCCTCGATGTTGGTGTACATCATTTCAGGAATCCAGGCGCCGCCGAATTCTCCGTAATATCCATTTTCGTTAACATTGTATTTCATTATTCGAATGTTTATTAAAGCATTGTCATTCCCGCGCAGGCGGGAATCTGCTGAAATTTAGCAGATTCCCATTTTCATGGGAATGACAGACTATTCTTGTTTCACTTTATTTATAAACTCTGTCAGTTTCTCAATATTCTTTAATCCCGGTTCATCTTCAAAACCGCTGTTCAAATCGATTCCGAAAAGCTGCGGATGTTCCAGTTGTTTTATTTTTTCGGCATCATCCGGATTGATTCCACCACTTAAAAAGAAGGGAACATTTCCGGTGTAATTTTTAAGGATTTCCCAGTTAAATTTTTGTCCTGATCCTCCGGGCAAATCTGTTTTTGTGTCGAACAGAAAATAATCCACGGCAGTTTCATATTCCTGCAGTTTTTCAAATTTGAATGATTCATTCAGGTTAAAAGCTTTAATCACTTTCACTCCCTGGTTTCTCAACAGCTGACATGTTTTCGGATTTTCCTTTCCGTGTAACTGAACGAATTCAAATCCAAAGTTTTTGGCAAGACCCAGTATTTCAAAAGCGTTTTCATCAACGAAAACACCCACTTTGGTTTTTTCAGAATTGAACAATCCGGAATCAGTGTTTTCTCCCACAAATCGTTTTGATTTCGGGTGAAAAATGAATCCCAAAAAATCAACGGGAAGCTTTTCAACTTCTTCCCGGTTTTGGGTGAATTTCATTCCGCAGACTTTTATTTTCAGTTTTTTCATCATCTAATTTTCTTTTAGTACAAGTTTTTATCCGTGCTTGTCATTTCG